>NZ_JBQHUF010000002.1:0-272253 GCF_052065355.1 Flavonifractor sp. HCP28S3_F3 | reverse complement strand
GGTTGTTGGCATCGTAGATTCCTCCTTTACTTACAGATAAAAATACCGCCTGTCTTTCGGACAAGCGGTAAAATTTGCGTGTTGAGTTTTAGGCTTTGGATGGGAAACTGTCTGTGCAAACAGATTGTTTTCCATCCGAAGCGGGCAAGGATAGCCGCATAAGCGGCGCAAGGGGTGCAGCCCCTTGTACGGAACGCAGTGACGCAAAACAGCCCGGACAATCATTGTCCGGGCTGTCTGCCTCGCAGAGCGCACGCATACAGGGTTTACCCTGTATAGAAGTGCGCCCTTGTTACCAAGGGATATTTGTCAACTCAGGTTATCAATAGCATACTGCGCTTCTTCCGCAGTGAATTTTTCGCCATACTCAGAAACCAGCTGATCATAGATTGCACTGGGAGACATACTCATCATTTCCTGATAGCTTTCCGCCTTTGCAAGTGCATTTGCTTTCCAATCGGCTTCTACATTATCCACGGCGTATTGAGCTTCTTCCGGCGTAAATTTCTCACCATATTCAGAAATCAACTGGTCATAGATTCCAGCTTTCGACATTTGCATGGTCTTTGCGTAATCCTCGGCCTTGGCCAAAGCATTTGCATTCCAGTCAGCAACCAGATTGTCGATGGCATACTGTGCGGCTTCCTCTGAGAACTGTTCACCATATTCAGACACGAGTTGGTCGTAGATTGCGGCCTTTGACATATGCATTATGTCACTATAAGATTCCGCTTTTTTCAGAGCGGATTTGTACTCTTTGGGGATGGAGTCAGTTTCAGAAGGTTCGTTCGAGGAAGCATCCTCTGTCTCACCAGAAGAAACATCACCAGAAGTTGCATCATTGTCGATTCCAGAAGAAACCGAAGAAGAAGGCTGATTATCGGAAGGATCAGACTCAGTACCGCCGCTTGAGGCTGCGCCAATCACAATCAGGGCAATAATCAGCCAGAACCACCATTTCTTATAAATTGGCTTTTTGTTTTTGGCTCCGCATGATGGACATACAGTTGCCTTCTCTGGAAGCGGGTTGTTGCAATTTTTACACACTCGAATTTTAGGTTGTTTCGCCATTTCTCTCTCCTCTTTCTCAATGGTTATGACCGTTTTTCTAAAATTGCTCTCTTTTGTGTATCAAACTCTTCCTGCGTCAGTATACCATCATCCAGCAATTCTTTCAATTCCCGTAACTGCTCGGCCATGCTCTTGGATGCAGCTGTATTCACGGTTGCCTGAATCCCTTGTGCCATTGTATTGCCTAATGCCATACCAGCGCCCAGTCCGGCCAGTCCGCCTTTCTGTTTGGAGGCGTCCCGCATAGCTCTGGCAGTCTGATACTGCATGAAGGTTGCCATATCCTGTTTTGCCATGCCAATCCCGGATTGTTCGTCAATCAGTTTTTCAACCTCATCGGGCAGGGAGATATTTTCAATGAGAATATCGCTGAACTGCACACCCATTGCAGCAGCTTGTGCATTTAGTCTCTGTTGAAGCTCACCAGATAGTTTTCGATATTCTGTGGCCAGATCAAGCACGGACATCTCGCTTTCCGCTACTACGATTGAGAAAGCTTCTGTGACCATGGAAGAAAGGTATTCGACAATATCATAGGTCATCACAATTCCCTTTGTCCCAAAGATCTCCCTCATAAAAGCTGAAACATCGGTGATGCGAAAAGCAAACTTTCCAAAGGAACGGATACGAACCATATTAAAGTCCTTATCACGCTTCATAATCGGATTCTTGGTCGCCCACTTATTGTCGATGAATTGTCTGGTGCTCACAAAGTACACATCGGCAATTACCGGAGAAACGAATAAATAAGGGAATGCCTTGAGGCTGGACAGCACCGGAAAGTTATCCGTTGTCAGCGAATAGGTTCCGGGCGGCAGAATATCGGCAAGCTTTCCGCCCTTCAAAAAAACGGCGTTCTGACTTTCCCGCACGATTACCTTGGAACCTTGTTTCAATTCATTATTTCCACTTTCACGCTGGTATTTGGAAACAATTAGTTTGTTACTCTGATCTACATACTCGATTACATCAAGAAACTGGTCTTTTACTGCATCTAACAGTCCCATATAATCACCGCCTCTTACTGACGCAGCGGCAAATCGAACTGGTCTTTGAAGGAGCCAACCGCAATCAAGATGATGTCAATAATCCATCCAATTCCAAACAAACCGCCTGTAAACAAGTAGAGGAGACCGGTACCAATCTTACCTACATAAAACCTGTGTACGCCAAGTACCCCCAAGAAGATGCAAAGCAACAGTGCGACCATCTTATTTTTCTTGCTGACTCCTGGCACTACCCCCGAATTGGGAATGTTTTGATTGTTGATAATAACCTGCGATTGAACAAAAGGCTGCCCCGGCTGAGGCGGTACAGTTGCAGAATTGGGGATGGTTTCTTCTTTGTATCCGCAATATCCGCAGCTGTTGTTTTCCATCGGTGCTCCACACACCGGACATTTTGCTGCCATAATTGATTCCTCTCCCTGTCTTAAAATTGATAAAAGCTCTCGCTGGGATAACAAATGCAAAATCGTGTACCTTTCTGTAAAGAAAACATGACCAGTTTTTTGTTCGCTGTTTTGTGTGGCTTTTCGCCAAAACAGTATGGAAAATTTTGTAGACCCATGATATAATAATTTTGTATAAGCTTTTGCACCTTTTACAGAAAGGTACACATTCCTGTAAAAACACCCCCTTTACAACAACTTGGCTTTTTCGTAAATCTCTGCCCGGTAACGGAAAGTAGCAAGGGGCATCCCACATTCCTTTGCTGCTGCCGTCCCGGTGATTTCTCCCATTTTCCAACGCTGGTAAACAGAATGGAAATTCTCGGGCAGCGGTTTGGGTGGCCGCCCAAACCGAATGCCCTTGGCTTTTGCCGCAGCAATACCCTCAGCCTGCCGCTGCCGGATGTTGGTGCGCTCGTTCTCTGCCACAAAAGACAGTACTTGCAGCACAATGTCACTGAGGAAAGTTCCCAGTAAATCCTTACCTCTCCGTGTATCCAGAAGCGGCATATCCAAAACCACAATGTCAATGCCTTTTTCCTTTGTGAGAAAGCGCCATTGCTCCAATATTTCGGCGTAATTGCGTCCCAGACGGTCGATGCTCTTGATATAGAGCAGATCGTCTTTTTTCATTTTTCGCAACAGTTTCTTATACTGCGGACGCTCAAAATCTTTGCCGGATTGTTTGTCGATATAAACATTTTTCTCAGGTACGCCCACTTTCCGGAGGGCAATGACCTGACGATCTTCATTTTGCTCTCTGGTAGAAACACGGATGTACCCATAAATTTTCTGCTCGATCTTATTTCCTCCGTTTCTGCCACACAATGTCGTACCCCAGCACATCCGCCAGCTCCACCGCCTCGCCATAGCGTAAAGAACCACGCTTTAGTTTTCCGGACAAGTTTGGGACACTGCTGCTCCATCCGTATTCGTCAGCCAAAATCTCCACTACCTCGCTCATGGTCATGCCAGCCCTGACAATGTAGGCTTTGATCTCGTTCCTGTAATTCTCGTGGTTGCTCATAGAAAAAGTCCTCCTGTTTTGTTGGCTCTGCGGCGAACAGAATCTATTCCGTGATAAATTCCATTTTCTGCAAAGCATTGTTTTGGTAAAACTCAATTTCAAACTGAAATTTTTGCTTGTGATGCCCTATTCACAGCACCCGCTTTTCCGTTTTGCTGGTTTGTGTGAAATCAAGCAAAACAGCGAATATCCACACGGAACGCTGTACTGTGTACGCTGTGCGGTGCAACGCTCTTTGGTGCGGGCGGCAATACAAAAATTGCAATTTATTCGCTGATTTCACATAGATTGATTTTTGCCTGTGTTTTTTTTAGCGCCGTTTTTCCCGAATGCCGTTCCTACCCGGGACTCTCACCCCGGCGTATCCCCGGCCTTGGCACGCTCGCAGCCTCGGGACAAATTGTCCCGAGGCTGGTTCTGGCGCTGCTTCGCCAACCGGCATATCCCATTCGGACGGTCATGTACTTTTCAAGCTGCAATGTCTGGTGACAAATACATTTTAGCGAAAAAACATGACCCTTCCCGTATATCCAAAAGGATGGAAAAGACTCTGAAAAAGCAGAAATTTCCACGCTTATGGACAAGCTGTGTTATAATAAAAGAAATGGAGCGGTGGGGAGGCTTGGCATGAATACGACCTTAACGATTCAGGAAAAATTGAAGGATTTGCGGGTGGAGCACGGACTTACCTTGGAACAGCTGGCCGACCAGACCGGGCTTTCCAAATCTGCGCTCGGCAAATACGAGAATGATGATTATAAGGACATAAGCCCTTTTTCCATCGTCACACTGGCAAAGTTTTATCATGTGACTACGGATTATCTGTTGGGGGTGTCAGAACAAAAAAATCACTCAGACACAGAGCTGAGTGCCCTGCACCTGAGTGATGATGCGATTGATGTTCTGAAAGCCGGGAAATTCAACCCCCGGCTGCTGTCGGAAATTATCTGTCACCATGATTTTCAGAAAATGATGCTGGATGCGGAGATTTATGTGGATCGGATCGCTGATATGCGGATTAGCGATATGAACGCTGTACTGCAAGCCGTTCGTCAAATGGTACTGATGCAGCAGGGAGAAACGGAAAATGATCTGTATCTGCGGACACTGGAACTTGCACAAATACAAGAGGACGAGTATTTTGGCCATGTTATTTCTGACGATTTGAAGCTGATCCTTCGGGATATTCGGGAAGCCCATCAAAATGATGCAACCACTGCTGACAGCCATTCTCCGGCGCTGGATGTGCAAAAGAGTTTGCAGGAAGCCACGAACTACAAAGGCAGCAATGCGGAAAAGCAGGCCCGCATTTTCCTCGCAACCTTTGGTATTGACTATGATGCGATCACGATGGAGCAGTTTGTAAATCTAATAGAGGTCTTGAAACTGTCCAAACACCTGAAACCCTCTATTAACCAGCGAGGGAAAACCAACATGACCCATGGAAAAGGAAAAAGAAAGCGCAAATAGGCAAAAAAACATGCTGGACACGGTTGATTTCAACCATGTCCAGCATATTTCATTTACCCAATCCCGTCTGACAGATGCCGTAAGTGTAATTTTGAGTGAATTACTTTCTTACGAGCACCCGTCTAAAGACAGCGGGCATTTTTTATTAACCTTTCTTCTTGGACGCCTCACGCATGCGGGCCGCGTGGTCCAGCAGACGCTTGCGCAGACGCAGGGACTGAGGAGTGACCTCCAGCAGCTCGTCGTCGGCCAGGAACTCCAGGCACTGCTCCAGAGACATCTGACGGGGCGGGGTCAGCCGCAGAGCATCGTCAGAGCCGGAGGCGCGCATGTTGGTCAGCTGCTTCTTCTTGCAGACGTTGACGGAAATGTCCTCCTGCTTGGGGGTCTCACCCACCACCATGCCGGCGTACACAGGCACGCCCGCGCCGATGAACAGCACGCCGCGCTCCTGAGCGTTGAACAGGCCGTAGGTCACGCTCTCGCCGGTCTCGAAGGACACCAGGGAGCCGGAGTTGCGGCGCTGGATCTCGCCCTTCATGGGGGCGTAGCACTCAAACACGGAGGCCATGATGCCCTCACCCTTGGTGTCAGTCAGGAACTCGTTGCGGTAGCCGAACAGACCGCGGGAGGGCACCAGGAACTCGATCTTCATCCGGTCGCCCACGGGGGTCATCTCCACCAGATCGCCCTTGCGGGAGCCGATCTTCTCGATGACAGAGCCCACACTGTCGGCGGGCACGTCCACCACCAGGCGCTCGATGGGCTCGCATTTCTTGCCGTCAATCTCCTGGAAGAGCACGCGGGGCGGAGACACCTGGAACTCGTAGCCTTCACGGCGCATGGTCTCGATAAGGATGGACAGGGACATCTCGCCGCGGCCCGCCACGTTGAAAGCATCGGTGGAGTCAGTCTCGGTGACCCGCAGGGACACGTCCTTCATGGTCTCACGGAACAGGCGCTCCCGGATCTGCCGGGAGGTGACGAACTTGCCCTCCTTACCGGCGAAGGGGGAATCGTTGACCGAGAAGGTCATCTCAATGGTGGGAGCGGAGATCTTCACGAACTCGATGGGCTCCACCGCCTCAGGGGCGCAGATGGTGTCGCCGATGGTGATCTCGCCAATGCCGCTCATGGCAATAATGTTGCCGGCAGTGGCCTCAGTAACCGGAACCTTGCCCAGGCCGTCGAACTGATACAGAGCGGTGGCCTTTGCCTTGGTGGGGGCCTCGTCCGGCTTGTGGTAGTTGCACACCACGATCTCCTGATTCTGCTTCACAGTGCCCCGCTCGATACGGCCGATAGCAATACGGCCCACGAACTCGTTGTAGTCGATGGAGGACACCAGCATCTGGAAGGGGGCATCCACATCCGCCTCGGGAGCGGGGATATAGTTGAGGATGGTCTCGAACAGAGGCACCAGGTCGGTGCCGGGCACGTCGGGAGAATAGGAAGCAGTGCCCTGACGGCCGGAGCAGAACAGAGTGGGAGACTCAAACTGCTCGTCGGTGGCATTCAGGTCCAGCAGCAGCTCCAGCACCTCGTCCATGACCTCGTGGATGCGCTGGTCGGGGCGGTCGATCTTGTTGACCACCACGATGACCTTGTGGCCCAGCTCCAGGGCCTTAGACAGCACAAACCGGGTCTGGGGCATGGGGCCCTCAGCAGCGTCCACCAGCAGGATGACGCCATTGACCATCTTCAGGATGCGCTCCACCTCGCCGCCGAAGTCGGCGTGGCCCGGGGTGTCCACGATGTTGATCTTGACGTCCTTGTAATGGACAGCGGTGTTTTTGGCCAGAATAGTGATGCCGCGCTCCCGCTCCAGGTCGTTGGAGTCCATGACGCGATCCACTGTGGCCTGGTTTTCCCGGTAGATGCCGCCCTGCTTGAGCATCTCGTCCACCAGGGTGGTCTTGCCGTGGTCGACGTGGGCAATAATGGCTACGTTACGCAATTTTGTATCCTGCAAGATGGTACACCTCAATCCGATATCATACAGTATTCCAATAAGCTCGACCATTTATTATACCGTATGACTTTCCGCCATGCAACCGGTTTCCGCAAAAAATCCGCCGAAATCCGTTCCATTTCTCCCCGCCGCCGTTGACAGATGCGGAAAGTTGGGTTACAATGGTCCGGTATCTGACGAAAACGTCACCATATTATTTACATGCGCCTGTAGCTCAGCAGGATAGAGCGACCGCCTCCTAAGCGGTAGGTCGGAGGTTCGAATCCCCTCAGGCGTGCCAGCGCGGCGCAAGCAGCATTCGCTTGCGCCGCGCTTTTGTTAGGATGTGAAATTATGCAGGAAAAAACCTATTCTGTCACCCAGGCCGGCCCCCTGCTCCCCTTTCTGCTGGAACAGGTAAAGGGCCAGAGCCGCAACAACATCAAGGGTCTGCTCACCCGTGGCCAGGTACAGGTGGACGGGGCCACCGTCACTCGCCATGACCATCCTCTGGAACCGGGTCAGCGTGTCACCATCCGCCCTCAGGGGAGCCGGGATAGGAAGGCCCCCTTCCCCATTCTGTATGAGGACAGGCGGATCCTGGTAATCGAAAAGCCTGCCGGACTGCTGAGCATGGCCAATGACCGGGAAAAGGTACGCACCGCCTACCACATGGCCACCGACTATGTGCGCCGGACCCAGCCCAAAGGCCGGGTGTTCATCGTCCATCGGTTGGACCGTGACACTTCCGGCGTGCTCCTCTTTGCCAAAGACGAGGAGACCAAGCGTGCCTATCAGGACAATTGGGACACCCTGGTGACCCGCCGTGGCTACCTGGCGGCGGTGGAAGGCCACCCGCCCAAAGAGTCGGACACCATCCGCACCCTGCTGCGGGAGAACGCTGCCCACAAGGTATACTCCGTCCGCTCCGGCGGGAAAGAAGCAATCACTCACTATACCACTCTGAGCAGCGGAAAGGACTATACCCTGCTGGAGGTAGACATCGACACCGGTCGGAAAAACCAGATCCGGGCCCATCTCAGCGAGCTGGGTTGTCCGGTGGCAGGAGACCGGGATTACGGTGCAGCCACCGATCCCCTGGGCCGGCTGTGTCTCCACGCCCATGAACTGATCCTTACCGACCCCTTCACAGGAGAAAAGCGGGTCTTCCGCGCGGAGGTTCCCAAGGGCTTCCGCGGTCTGACCCGCTGAATCTCACAGGCCCAGCTTCGCCCGTGCCTGGTCCCGGAAGGTCACCAGCTCGGGATAAGCGTAGAAGAAATTCTGCTTCCGGGCCTGGACGCTCTCTCCCTCAGCCTTGTCGCCCATGATGAAGAAGGCAAAACTCTCGGCAATATCCTCAGAAGGGCTGGTGGCCGCATAGCCGGTGAGGAAGTCATCGGAGTGGCGGAGGTAGAAGCCGGTGCTCTCCGGGTCGGCCAGCCGGTCGGACAGGTAGTCCGTCCAGAACTCCTGATAGAAAGCATTGAGATAGGACCCGGGACGGGTAATCATGCCCTCCTCCGTATAGCGGCCCTGGGAGGGAGCCGTCTCATAGGCCACCTGCTGGTCGTTAAGGGTCAGGTAGTGGCAATACTCGTGGAACACTGTCTCGGCAAAATAGGTTTCGTCCCCCGCGTCCTTGGGGTCCACCGCCAGCTCCCAACGGGCGCCTTCATCGTCGGTGGGTACCACATAGGCCAGGATTTCCTCCTCCCCGTCGGTAAAGACGGTAAAGCGGTCAAAGGCGTCCAGACTGCCCTGAGGCAGCATGGCTTCCACCTGCTCCCACAGGGCCCGGTAGGAGTCCTCCCCCTCGGAGAGTTCCAGGCCGCTGCCCTTTACATCATATTCGGCCAGCAGTTCCATTTTCTCCTCGTCTGCACTCCAGCTCTCCGGCTCTCCCAGGCTGCGGCGGGTGAAGTCCTCATAGAGCTGGTTGAGCTGGACTGCCAGCTGCTCTTCCCCGGCGGAGACCGTCCAAATGCCCGCATCTTCCCGGACCTGGCGGAGGGAGAGCATCCGCTCCAGCAGCTGGGTCACCTGCCGCCGCTCCTCCCCGGTGACATACGGGTCCAGCTTGCCCAGCTGGGCGACAGCCAGACGGCTGGCCTCGCTCCGGACCTTGGAGTCGGCCAGCCCGAAAGGCCCGCCGCAGGCAGACAACAGCAGGAGCAGGGCCAGCAGCGCGGGGATATATTTGCATCGTTTCATAGCAGCACCTCATTTCATTTGGGCCATTGTACCATAACAACCCCCGTCAGAGGTGAAAGCTAAAGAAACCAAAAGGGAAATATCAGATTCTCTGAAGAAAATAGACCAAGGGGCGGGACAAATGTCCCGCCCCTTGGTCTGGGAAGGTATATAGGAAGGTTAGAAGAACGCAAATTTACAGCTTGACGACCCAGCCATGGGGATCAGGCTGAGTGCCCCACTGGATGCCGGTGAGGGTGTCATACAGCTTCTGGGCCAGAGGGCCGATCTTGCCGCCGTTGACCACAACATGCTTGTCCTCCCAGCCCATCTCGCCGATGGGAGAGATGACGGCGGCGGTACCGGTGCCCCAGGCTTCCTTCAGGGAGCCGTCAGCTCCGGCGTCAAAGAGCTCCTGAGCGGTGATGAGCCGCTCCTCCACCTTCAGGCCCCAGCTCTCCATCAGCTCGATGCAGGACTTACGGGTGATGCCGGGCAGCACGGAGCCAGTCAGCTTGGGGGTAACCACCGTGTCGCCGATCTGGAACATGACGTTCATGGAGCCCACTTCTTCAATGTACTTGCGGTGGACACCGTCCAGCCACAGCACCTGGGCGTAGCCGTTCTCCTCCGCCCGCTCACCGGCGCGGATGGAGGCAGCGTAGTTGCCGCCGCACTTGGTGTAGCCGGTGCCGCCCTTGACGGCACGGACGTCCTCATTTTCCACATAAATCTTCACCGGGTTGATGCCCTCGGCGTAGTAGGCGCCCACAGGGCAGGTGATGATGCAGAAGATGTAATTGTGGGCGGCGTGGACACCCAGGGAGGGCGTGGTGGCGATGATGAAGGGACGGATATACAGGGAGGTGCCGGGGGCACTGGGCACCCAGTCAGCCTCCAGACGAACCAGCTGCTCGATGGCGGCCAGAGCGTCCTCCTCATTCAGCTGAGGAATGCACATACGCTCACAGGAGGAGTTGATGCGCTTGATGTTCTCGGTGGGCCGGAAGAGCTGCACACCGCCGTCGGGGGCGCGGTAGGCCTTCAGGCCCTCAAAAACCTCCTGGGCATAGTGGAACACCATGGCGGAGGGCTCCAGCGGAATAGGACCGTAGGGGACGATGCGCCCGTCGTGCCAGCCCTGGCCGGCAGTATAATCCATGATAAACATATGGTCGGTAAAGGTCTTACCGAAAACCAGTGTATTGGGGTCGGGCTTTTCTTTCAGCACCGCGGCCCGCTGAACCGGATATTCCTTCATAGGAACGGCCTCCTAATTGCTTCACTTTATACTTGGTAGTATGGCACCGCGTCGGAGAAAAGAATGTAAACCATGATACAATGCCAAAAAAGTTCCGGCGGCTTCCATCCGTTCCCATTGTATCACACTCATCTGAGGGAAACAAGCGCAGCTGGGACTTGCCCGCCGGAGACGGGCATGGTACAATAAAAAAAACTTGATCGGGCCTTCCGGCCCTTACTTTTTGCAAAGGAGCCCTGTCTTATGCTCTACGCCGTTCTTGTGGTGGCCCTGGTGGCACTGGACCAGCTGGTCAAATTTCTGGTCCGGGCCAACATTGATCTGGGTGAGGGCGTGCCCTTTCTCCCCCACATTTTGCAGCTGACCTATGTGAAGAATACCGGCGCTGCCTTTTCCCTCTTTGAGGAGCACACCTGGATCCTGACCCTGGTGTCTCTGGCCGCCTCCATCCTGCTGGCGGTATTGCTTATTAAAAAGGTATTCCCCCACCCCTTCGCCATGGTCTGCCTGTCGGTGGTGCTGGCCGGGGCTGTGGGCAACCTGATTGACCGGGCCTTTCTGGGTTACGTCACCGATATGTTCCAGACCCTGTTTATGAATTTTGCCGTGTTCAACGTGGCGGATATCTGCGTGGTATGCGGCGGCATCGCCTTCTGCGCATACTATCTGCTGTTCTACGGCAAGGAGGAAAAAGAGCATGACGCCCCTGCATCTGAGGGTTGACCAGGCCGGCAGGAGGGTCGACCAGTTTTTGGCCGATGCCCTGCCTCAGCTCACCCGCTCGGCGGCCCAGAAGCTGCTGGAGGAGGGGGCCGTGACCCTGAACGGCAAGCCGGTGAAAAAGAACTACAAAACCGTCCCGGGAGACGAGCTGGTGGTAGTTCTTCCCGACCCTGCGCCGGTGGACATCGTACCCCAGGATATCCCCCTGGACGTGGTATATGAGGACGAGGACGTTATCGCCGTCAACAAGCCAGTGGGCCTGGTGGTCCACCCGGCGGCAGGCCATCCCGATGGCACTTTGGTCAACGCTCTGTTATATCACTGCGGAGATTCACTCTCCGGAATCAACGGAGCCCTCCGTCCCGGCATCGTCCACCGTATCGACCGGGACACTTCCGGGCTCATTATCGCTGCCAAGAACGATTTTGCACACCTGGCCCTGGCAGAGCAGCTCCAGGACCACTCCCTCTACCGGGAGTACGAGGCGGTGTGCGTAGGTAATTTAAAGGAGGATCAGGGAACGGTGAACGCCCCCATCGCCCGCCATCCCACCGATCGAAAGAAGATGGCGGTGAATTTCCTCCAGGGACGGGAGGCTATCACCCACTGGACCGTGCTGGAGCGCTTCCCCGGCTATGCCCACATCCAGTGCCGGCTGGAGACGGGACGTACCCACCAGATCCGGGTCCACATGGCCCATATCGGCCACCCCCTGCTGGGCGATGTGGTGTACGGGTCCAAAAAGCCCTATCCCGGCCTGGCCGGCCAGTGCCTTCACGCCCGTCGGCTGTCCTTTATCCACCCCCGTACTGGGGAACGCCTCACTCTGGAATGTCCTCTGCCTCCGTGGTTCCAGGATATATTGACAAAGCTGGGGCATTTGGTATAAACTTTGCTTGGCCGCAGGACAAATCGAATACAGGGGCGCTGGACGCAAGTCCGGCTGAGATCAGGGCGTATTGCCGCCCGTGTCCCTAGAACCTGATCCGGGTAATGCCGGCGTAGGAAGCGGATTCGGCTTTTGTCGTTCCTCCCGTACCGCATTGCGCAGCCCGGTTTGCGTTGCGGTACAAATTTTTAGGAGGAATATTTTCATGTCAAACGCAGCCGCTTCCCGACGTTCCCGCTCCGGCCTGTTGGTGCTCCGGTTGGTGGAAAGCGCCATCATGCTGGCTATTGGCACTGTACTCAGCATGTTTACTTTCTCCGGTCCCTGGGCCCTGGGCGGAGGCATCACCTTCTGTTCTATGCTGCCCCTGGTGATCGTCTCCCATCGCTACGGCTGTAAGTGGGGCCTGTTTACCGCCTTTGTGTACAGCCTGCTGCAGATGCTCCTGGGTATCCAGAATGTGCAGTACGCCACCTCCGTGGGCATGGCCATCGCCATTATCCTGCTGGACTATGTGATCGCGTTCAGCGTGGTCGGCCTGTCCTCCATGTTCAACGGCGTCATCAAAAACCGGCTGGTGAGCCTGGAGGTTGGCATCGTCTTTACCTTCCTGGTCCGGCTGCTGTGCCACTTTCTCTCCGGCGTACTGATTTGGGAAGTTCTCTGGCCCAACGAACTGGGCTGGGCTGCTCCTGTGTGGTCCATCGCGTACAACGCCAGCTACATGATCCCCGAGATCATTATCACCGGGGTGGTGGCTGGCCTGCTCTTCAAGCCTCTGAATCGCTACTTTACAGGGGCCGATCTGAAATAAGAAAGGTTTGACTGATTTGGGCAAATTTGACGGCGTGCTGCTGGTCAGCGATTTTGACGACACCCTCTACGGGGCCGATCTGCGGGTACCGCCCGTCAATGTGGAGGCCATCGAGTACTTTACCCGCAACGGCGGCACTTTTACGGTAGCCACCGGCCGGGCCCATCCTACCTTTGCACCCCACGCCCGTCTTGTAAATATCAACGCACCGGTGATTCTGTCCAACGGCTCCGCCCTGTACGACTTCAAGGCCGACCGCATGATCCATGAGACCTTCCTGCCCGACCGGGCCAGGGAAGACCTTCAGCAGTTGGCCCAGGACATCCCGGAGATCGGGTTCGAGGCCTACAACCACGACGACATCTACGTCTACCAGCCCAACCGTGTCACCTTCAACCATCTGAAACGGGCAGGGATGGACGCTGCTGAGGTGCCCATCGGGGAGATGCCCTTGCCCTGGAGCAAGGTGATCCTCCAGCAGGACAACGAGGTGCTCCGCCGGGTCCAGCGCTATATGCTGGAGCGATGGGCCGAGCACTACGAAATCATTTTCTCCAACGCAGTACTGTTAGAGATGACCCGGAAGGGCAGCAACAAGGGTGGTATGGTGGACTACCTGGTAAAATACCTGGGCATGGACCCCAAGAAGGTCTACTGCGTGGGTGACAACCAGAACGACATCCCCATGCTGGCCCGCTCTGCCGTTCCCTTCGCTCCCTCCAACTGTGCACAGGAAGTGAAGGACTGGGGCGCCTACATCATGGGCAGCTGCGAGGAAGGCTGCATAGCCCAGATCATCCGGGTACTGGACAAGCTATATGAATAAAAAACACGGGCCCGCTGCCATGGCAGCGGGCCCGTGCTTTCTTTTATTGCAGCAGAGCCTGATACTCCGCCTGGGTACCTACCCGGCCCACAGCGGACAGGGATGCGTTCTCAAAGCGGAACAGCTCACGGGCCAGATCCCGCACATCCTCCCGGGTGACTGCATCATAGGCGGCGATGATCTGGTCCTCATCCAGCACCTCACCCTGGAGGATCTCCCCCCGGCCCAGACTGCTCATGTGGGACTGGGTGGACTCCAGGCCCATAAGCACGTTGGCCTTAGACTGTTCCCGGGCCCGGTCCAGCTCCTCCTGGGTGATTCCCTGCTCGGTAAAGTCCCGGATCACGGTGAGGATGGTGTCCAGGGCCTGGCCCTCGGTCTTCTTCCCCAAAGCGGTATAGATGCCGAAGTAACCGGTGTCGTCGTGACAGGTACCGTAGGTGTAGATGGAGTAGCACAGGCCCTTCTTCTCCCGCACCTGCTGGAACAGACGGGAGGACATGCCGCCTCCCAGGACAGAGGACAGCAGCTGGAGGGTGAATCGCCGCTTGTCGGCAAAGGGCAGACCGGGGAAGGCCAGGGTCAGGTGGTTCTGCTCAATGGCCTTCTTCTTCACCACCACGCCAGGAGTATAGAAGGCGGGCTTACCTGCCGGTTGGCGGGTGGTGGGTTCCATGCTGGCAAAGCGTTGGGTCAGATCATCCACATCAGCCTGGGTAAAGCTGCCCGCCAGAGCCACCACGATCCGCTCCGGACCGTAGTGGGTGCGCTGGTAGTTCCGCAGCCAGGCCCCGTCCATCTTCTCCAGGGTGGATTTCCGGCCCAGGATGGGCCGGGCCAGCGGGGTCCCGTGGAACACCGCGCCCGCCAGCCGCTCGGCGCACAGGTCCTCCGGATTGTCCTCGTACATGCCGATTTCCTCCAGGATGACCCCCCGCTCGGTCTCCACGTCGGCATCGTCAAACCGGGAGTGGAAGAACATGTCGCACAAAATATCTGCCGCCCGAGGCAGATGGGTGTCCAGCACCCGGGCATAGAAGCAGGTGCATTCCTTGGTGGTGAAGGCGTTGATCTGTCCCCCCACCGCGTCCATCTCCTCAGCCAGCTGAGCCGCCGTGCGGCGGGCGGTGCCCTTGAAGAGCATATGCTCAATAAAATGGGCGGCGCCGTTCTCCCCTGCCGTCTCATGGCGGGAGCCGGTGCCTACCCAGATGCCCAGGGATGCTGAGCGCACCCCCGGGACCCGTTCTGTTAAGATCCGCACCCCATTGGGGAGCGTCAATCGTTCATAATCCAAATAGAATAACCTCGCACTTCTGTGGCGTTTTCTCTAGTATGCGCAGCAGACAGCCGCCCTACCCCCGCAGAGCGATCAAAAGCAGCACCACCGCCGTGATGGCCAGGATCAATGCCAGATAGCCCACTACCTTTTTCTTCATGGACATACCGCTCCTTTCTCTCCTTGCCGCTTACAGCCGGGTCACATCAGCGGGATTGCGATTCACCGTCCGGTAATACTTTACGTCCGGATATCCGATGGCCAGAGTGGACACCACTGCTTCTTCTTCCCCGACACCCAATCGCCGGTAGAGCTCCGGCTCCAGAGAGGCCGCCATGGTGAAAAAGCCAATATAGCAGGCGCCCAGACCCAGCGCGTGGGCCATCAGCTCCACATTGGCGGAGGCCAGGCCCGCATCCAGCCGGCCGCTGTTGGACCTGGGGAAGCGGGATATAGTCAGCAGCACACAGGGCGCGTGGAAAAACAGTCCGTCCTTCCCCTGCTCCTTCCACGCCGGATACATACTCCGCCACTTGGGCTGATAACGCTTGGCACTCTGGAGCGCAGGATCGGTATCCATCCGTTCCGCCGCTTCATACAGAGTTTTGAGGGCCAGCTCGGTCAGCTCGTCCTTATTCTGTTCCAGCAGAATATACCGGGTCTTCTGCTGATTGCCGCCGGTGGGCGCATATCGGGCCGCCTCCAGAAGGGCTGACAGCTTCTCCTTCTCCACCGGCTTATCCTGGAAATGGCGGATGCTCCGCCGGAACTTCATGAAGTTCAGCAAATGGTCCGCCGGAATATCAAAGGCGGACGGCTCATAGGGGATGATCTCCTCCTCGGGAGCTCCCTCCAGCCGGATGGCGTCCATGGGGCACACCGCTACACAGTGACCGCACTGGATACAGATGCCCTCCCTCATATGGGACTTACCGTTCTCTACAATAAATAGGCTTCGCAGGCAGTCCCGGACACAGGCCCCACAGCCCACGCATTTTTCCAAATTGATGATCGGGTCCATATCTTTTCTCCCTTTGGTCGGAGTGTATCACAGCCCTGCCCGCCTTGTCAAGGGACGGGAAAAAGGCCGGGCGGAACCCTCCGCCCGGCCTCAATATATGCTTTTACTTAATGGGCTCGCCGGCCTCTTTCTTGGCCTTGATCTCCTTCAGCGCGTCGCGGTAGGACAGGTTGACCCGGCCCTTCTCGTCGATGTCGGTGACCTTGACCCAGATCATATCGCCGATGTTCACCACATCCTCCACCTTCTCCACGCGGCGGTCAGCCAGCTTGGAGATGTGGACCATGCCGTCCTTACCGGGAGCCAGCTCTACGAAGGCGCCGAACTGCAGGATGCGGACCACCTTGCCGTAGTACAGCTGGCCCACCTCGGGTACAAACACGATGGTCTCGATGGTCTTCTTGGCGGCGTCGCAGGAGGCCTTGTCGGTACCGGCGATATAGATGGTGCCGTCGTCCTCGATGTCGATCTTGGCACCGGTATCGGCACAGATCTTCTGGATCACCTTGCCGCCGGAGCCGATGACCTCGCGGATCTTGTCCACGTCGATCTTCATCTTCACCATCTTGGGCGCGGTGTCAGCCACGTCCTCACGGGGCTTGGAAATGCAGGGCAGCATGATCTCGTCCAGGATGGCATACCGGGCGTCCTTGGTGATGGCCAGGGCTTCCTTAATGATCTCATGGGACAGACCGTCGTTCTTGATGTCCATCTGGATGGCGGTGATACCGGCCTTGGTACCGGCCACCTTGAAGTCCATCTCGCCGTGGAAGTCCTCCACACCCTGGATGTCGATGAAGGTGGTGAAGCCGCCGTCATCGTCCTGGATCAGGCCGCAGGAGATGCCGGCCACGGGGGCGGAGATGGGCACGCCGGCATCCATCAGAGCCAGGGTGGAGCCGCAGATGGAGCCCTGAGAGGTGGAACCGTTGGAGGAGAGCACCTCGGACACCACGCGGATGGCGTAGGGGAAGTCCTCCACGGAGGGGATAACGGGCTCCAGGGCACGCTCGGCCAGAGCGCCGTGGCCCTTCTCACGCCGGTTGGTGGACCGGGCAGCACGGGCTTCGCCGGTGGAGTAGGCGGGGAAGTTGTAGTGGTGCATGTACCGCTTCTCCTCTTCCTCCCAGATGGTATCCAGCTTCTGGGCGGCGGAGAGGGTATTCAGGGTGCAGATGGAGAGCACCTGGGTCTGACCGCGGGTGAACAGGCCGGAGCCGTGGACCTTGGGCAGCACGCCCACTTCGGCGGCCAGAGGACGAATCTCGTTCTTGGCACGGCCGTCCACGCGGTGGCCTTCCAGCAGCCAGGCCTTGACGATCTTCTTCTGGAACTTATAGGTGATCTCCTCCAGGTACTTATCCATCTCAGGATAGTCCTCCAGGAAGAGCTCATGCCAGTGCTCGATGAGGGCGTTCCAGCGCTCCTCGCGCACGTTCTTGTCGTCGGTATCCATGGCGGCCTTGGCCTCGTCCATGGTGGCGGCCACGATCTTGTCAAACAGCTCCTGATCGAAGTCGGCGTGATCGTAGGTCATCTTCTCCTTGCCGATCTCCGCCACGATCTGGTTGATGAAGGCCACCTGAGCCTTGATCTCCTCGTGAGCCTTGACGATGGCGTCATACATGATGTCATCGGGCAGCTCCTTGGCGCCGGCCTCGATCATGATGACCTTCTTGTCGGTAGCGGCCACGGTCAGGTCCAGCTGGGAGTTGTGCTTCTGCTCGTTGGTGGGGTTCATGACGATCTGGCCGTCCACATAGCCCACCTCCAGGCAGCCGATGGGGCCGGCCCAAGGAATGGGAGAGAAGGCCAGGCAGGCGGACACGCCGATCATGGCAGTGACCTCGGGAGAGCAGTCCCGATCCACGCTCATGACGGTAGCGGTGACCACCACGTCGTTGCGGAAGTCATAGGGGAACAGGGGCCGGATGGACCGGTCGATGACGCGGGAAGCCAGCACGGCGGGCAGAGAGGGCTGGCCCTCACGGCGCATGAAGGAGCCGGGGATGCGGCCCACAGCGTACAGCTTCTCCTCAAAGTCCACGCTCAGGGGGAAGAAGTCCACGCCGTCCCGGGGACGGGGAGACACGGTGACGGCCACCAGCACGGTGGTCTCGCCGTAGGTCACCATGGCGGACGCGGTAGCCAGCTCGGCGACCTTGCCCACGTCAATGGTCAGGGGACGTCCGGCAACCTCAGTCTTGTACACTCTGCGGTTGTTGAATTCTTTGTGCTTGATCACGGTTGACATGTGAGTTTTGCCTCCTTTTTCGTTGGTGTTCCCCACACATCAGAGCCGGGCTCTTTTTAGCACTTGAACCCATGTCCGGCTTCCGGGCCCAGGTTCAACTGCTAAAAAGCGTGCTCTGACGGATGGGAAGAAGGGGTGGCACGGTGTCCCGCGCCACCCCTATCAAAATACAATTACTTACGGATGCCCAGCTTGGCAATGATGGCACGATAGCGCTCGATGTCCTTGGCCATCAGGTAGTCCAGCATCTTGCGGCGCTTACCGACCATCTTCAGCAGGCCGCGGCGGCTGTGGTTGTCGTGCTTGTGCACCTTCAGGTGCTCGGTCAGCTCCTGGATGCGGGCAGTCAGAATAGCGATCTGCACCTCGGGAGAGCCGGTGTCAGTGGGATGAGTGCGGTTGGCTTCGATAACAGCAGTCTTTTCGTCCTTACGGATCATGGTTAAGTTCCACCTTTCATAAAATGTGCCCGCGGGCTGCGTGACCGGCCGGTGTAAGCCGGGAGACGAAGTCCGGGGTAGTGCCCGCATTACACAGGCTATGATAGACTATCACATTTTTCCCGTATTGTAAAGTCTCATACGGAAATTTCAGCGCATTTTTCCTGATTCAGCGGACGTAATACACGTAATTGGCCTTCCGGGGAGCGGGAGCGGGCACCGCGTCGGCCCGATAGCCCAGCACACAGTGGCCGATGCCCTCGTAGTCGCCCTTGATGCCCCACTGCTCCAGCATGGCTTTACCCGCTTCGGAGTCAAATTCCTCCTTGGCCCGGTGGATCCAGCAGGCTCCCAGGCCCACGGCCTGAGCGGCATTGAGCAGGTTATCCATCACGCAGCTGCCGTCATACAGATAGGTGGGACGGCTCTTGTCCGCCAGAACGATGAGCACGGTGGGAGCACCGTAAAAGGGGTCGGCCTCCGGGTTGCCCAGGATGGCGGCATTCATCTTCCGCAGGGTTTCGATAGTCTCCGGATCCTGCACCACCACGATGATGGGGGCCTGCGCGCCCCGTCCGGTGGGGGCGTACATACCCGCTTCCAGCACCTGCTGCAGTTCCTCCTCCGTGATCTGCCGGGACTGATAGCTGCGGCAGCTGCGGCGGTTCTTCAGATCATCCAATGTATTTGCCATATCTGTTTCCTCCTGTATATACGGAACCTGTCAGTTCTCTTTGTTCTTTTCCTTGTCCTTGCCTGTCTCCTCTTCCTCAGGACGCACCACCACGCGAATTTCCAACACCCGGCGGTGATCCACCTTGGTCACGGTGACGTCCAGTCCGTCGGAGGTGAACTGGTCCCCCTCCTCCGGGATGCGGCCGATCTGCTCCATCACCCAGCCGGAGATGGTATTGGCGTCGCACTCGCCCTTGATGGAGAACAGGTCGAACAGGTCGGTCAAATCGGCGGAGCAGGAGATGATGTAGCTGCCGTCCTCCTGCTTCTTGAACTCCTCGATGACCTCGTCATGTTCGTCCCAGATCTCGCCTACCAGCTCCTCCACAATGTCCTCCAGGGTGACCAGGCCTTCGGTGCCGCCGTATTCATCCACTACAACTACCATGTGGGCCTTCTCCCGCTGGAGGATGCGCAGCAGCTCAGAGATCTTGGTGTTGCCAGTGGTGTAGAGCATGGGACCCATGATGGTCTTCACGTCCTCCATGCCACGATAGCGGGCGGCGTGAAAATCCTTTTCGTGGATGACGCCTACGATGTCGTCGATGTCCTCATGATACACCGGCAGGCGGGAGTATCCGCTCTCGGCAAAGGCCTGAGCGATATCGTCCATGGTATCGGTGTCCTCCACCGCCACGATGTCCACCCGGGGGGTGAGGATCTCATCCACCTCCAGATCGTTGAACTCGATGGCGGAGCGGATCAGCTTGCTCTCATGCTGGTCCAGGCCGCCCTCGCTCTCCGCCTGGTCCACCATGGTCACCAGCTCTTCTTCGGTGATGCCGCTGTCGTCCGACTTGTGGAACACCTTGGACAGCAGACGCTTCCACAGGCTGAACAGGAAGTTCAGCGGGGTAAGGAGCACCTCAAACATGCGCAGCAGCGGCGCGGAAAACATGGCAAAGCGCTCAGGGGACTCCTTGGCCAGGCTCTTGGGGGAGACCTCGCCAAAGATCAGGATAACCACCGTCAATACCATGGCGGACACCGTGGGGCCCCTGACATCGTCGATCAGGCGGATGAACAGCACCGCGCCGATGGTGGTGGCCACGTTATTGACGATATTATTGCCAATCAGAATGGTGGAGAGCAGCTTGTCGTAATCTTCCGCCAGCGCCAGCGTGCGGGCGGCACGCCGGTCTCCATTGTCCGCCCGGCTTTTCAGCCGGACCCGGTTGAGGGAGGTAAAGGCGGTCTCCGTAGCGGAAAAATATCCCGACATGGCGACCAGGAACACCAGGGCAACGATCATCCCAATACTGGCACTGTCTAACATAAACTTACAATCAACTCCAACTGTTATTTTTGACAGGAACGCGCAAAAGGACACCCCTATCCCGGCGGAATAGAGCTGTCCTGGTTGCTTTTTCTTTTGCAATTGTGACTAGGCGGAGGTTCGTCCACGAGGGCTCACCGTCTCCTTTATCAGTTATTGGAGTGTAGTATATCATAGCCCCCGGAAAAATGCAAGGAGAGAATGGGGGCTTCCTTCTCCTTACCAGTCCCGCAGGGGGACACCACGGGCGTCGGTGTTGATCACGCTGGCCAAAATCAGGATACCCTCAATCAGGCCCCAGATAGCACCGATCCCGAAGCAGAAGGACAACAGGATTTGGGCGATGCCCTTACCGACATAGCCCAGGTAGAAGCTGTGGACACCCAGTCCGCCCAGGAAGATACCGAACAGGCCGGCCGCCAGTCTGGATTTTTGGCCGGGTATGTACTGAGAATTTCCCTGGCCCAGCGGAGCTCCGCAGTTGGAGCAGAAGGAGGCGCGGTCATCTACCGGCTGTCCGCAGTTGGGGCAATACATAGCGATCATTCCTCTCTCTTTTCAATCCGTTCCTTACAGAACACACAGCAGCACAGCCCCATAGTGGGCCAGAAACCCCAGCGCCAGGGCTGCGTGGAGTGCAATATTCACCGTCCGCTTACCTGTCAGCCGTCCGTTTTTCCAGATGGACAGGGCCAGTACCGGCAGGGACCAGAACATAGGGTGCAGCTGGAATGCCTCGCCAAAGCGCAGGGACACCGCGGCCGCCAGCGCACGGCGCATGCCGCAGCCGGGACAGGGTACGCCCAGCCACGCATTGAACAGGCAGGGCACATCTGCCAGGAGCATGGCCCCGTAGGCCAGGCACACCAGCAGCAGGAGCAAACGGCCATCCAGCTTACCCGCCTTCCGGCTCATATTCGCCCCTCCCTTCCCATCGGATCCGTTGTCTGCATTATAAAATGCCCGGTCTCTCCTGTCAAGCTGGGCCAAAAGGCATAAAAAAAGGATGTGCACATGTGCACATCCTTTTTTATGATTACACCAGCTGGACGATGGCCATCTCGGCGGCGTCGCCGCGACGGGGGCCGATCTTCACGACCCGGGTGTAGCCGCCGTTGCGGGTGGCGTACTTGGGGCCGATCTCGTCGAACAGCTTCTTGGCCACGTCCTCCTTGGTCAGGTAGGACAGAGCCTTACGGTAGTTGGCCAGGCTGGGGTTCTTGGCCAGGGTAATCATCTTTTCAGCCACGGGAGCCACTTCCTTGGCGCGGGAAACGGTGGTCTTGATCTGGCCGTTCTCCAGCAGGTAGGTGGTCATGGCACGCAGCATAGCGATACGCTGATCGGTGGGCTTGCCCAGTTTACGATAATGAGACATAATTTCCAACTCCTATGGCAATCAAGATTCGTCCGGAGGGAGTACTATGCTCCCCGGAAACAGGCACCTCATGGCCGGCGGGTCCGGGAGGGGACGTTACGTGCCCCCGGACCGCCCGTTTCCTCTCTGACCTCAGTTTTCCTCGTCGGCCAGGTGCAGGCCCATCATGGCCAGCTTGTTGATGACCTCTTCCAGGGACTTGCGGCCCAGGTTGCGCACCTTCATCATCTCGTCCTCGGTCTTGGAGATCAGATCCTCCACCGTGTTGATGTTGGCACGCTTGAGGCAGTTGAAGGAACGGACCGACAGGTCCAGCTCCTCGATGGTCAGCTCCAGCACCTTATCCCGCTGGGCCTCCGCCTTCTCCACCACCGTGGACTTGGAGCCCATGGTCTCAGAGAGATCGGTGAAGAGGACGAAGTGGTCGCACAGGATGCGGGCACCCAGGCTGACGGCGTCCCGGGCGGTGATGGTACCGTTGGTCCACACCTCCAGGGTCAGCTTGTCAAAGTCGGTCTGATCACCCACGCGGGTGGGCTCAACCGTGTAATTGACCTTACGCACCGGCGTATAGATGGAATCTACCGGGATCAGCCCGATGATGGTCTGAGCCGGCTTGTTCCGGTCGGCGGGGACGTAGCCGCGGCCGTGGGACAGAGTCAGCTCCATATTCAGGCTGGCGTCGGGACCCAGGGTGGCGATGTGCAGGTCGGGATTCAGGACCTCCACCTCGCCGTCGGCCTTGATGTCGCCGGCTGTCACCTCGCACTCGCCGTTGGCCTCGATATAGACCGTCTTGACGCCCTCGGAGTGAAGCTTGGCAATGATGCTCTTGACGTTCAGGACGATCTCCGTCACGTCTTCCTTCACACCGGGGATGGTGGAGAACTCATGCTGCACGCCGGCGATTTTGATGGAGGTAACCGCCGTGCCGGGCAGGGACGAGAGCAGGATGCGACGCAGAGAGTTGCCCAGAGTGGTGCCGTAGCCGCGCTCCAGGGGCTCAACCACGTATTTGCCGTAAGAACCGTCGCCGGGGTTCTCCACACATTCGATGCGGGGCTTCTCGATTTCTACCATGTGTTACCCTCCTTTTCGCGGCTGCGGGCAAAGGCCCGCAGCCATATACAGCTCACCAATAATCGAGGGTACAATCTTACTTACTTGGAGTACAGCTCGACGATCAGGTGCTCCTCGACAGGCAGATCCACGTCCTCGCGGACGGGCAGCTTGGTCACGGTGCCCTTCAGGGAGTTCTTCTCCCGCTCCAGCCACTGGGGCAGCAGCACGGTGGGAGCGTCCTCGCCAACCAGCTTCTTGAACTTGACGGAGGAGCGGCTGGCCTCACGGACCTCGATGACGTCGCCCGCCTTCACCAGGAAGGAGGGGATGTCCACCCGCTGGCCGTTCACGGTGAAGTGGCCGTGGCTCACCAGCTGGCGGGCCTCACGACGGGTAGCGGCGAAGCCCAGACGATACACCACGTTGTCCAGGCGGCGCTCCACCAGGCTCAGCAGGTTGTCACCGGTCTTGCCGGGCATCCGGGTGGCCTTCTCGTAGTACATCCGGAACTGCTTCTCCATGACGCCGTAGACAAACTTGACCTTCTGCTTCTCGGTCAGCTGCAGGGCGTACTCACTCTTCTTCTTTCTCATCTGGCCGCCGGGATTGCGGTTGGACTCCTGCTTGCTCTTGCCAGCATAGCCCATGGCGGCAGGAGAAATGCCCAGCGCGCGGCAGCGCTTGACAATAGGCTGCATATTCTTTGCCATTTGTTCTTCCTCCTTCTCTTACACGCGGCGGCGCTTCGGCGGACGGCAGCCGTTGTGGGGGATGGGGGTCACGTCCTTAATCAGGGTGACCTCCAGGCCCACGGCCTGCAGGGCGCGGATAGCGGCCTCACGGCCGGCGCCGGGGCCCTTCACGTACACCTCCACGGTCTTCAGGCCGTGCTCCATGGCAGCCTTGGCGGCAGTCTCAGCAGCAGTCTGAGCGGCGAAGGGGGTGGACTTACGGGAGCCGCGGAAGCCCAGGCCGCCGGAGGAAGCCCAGGACAGGGCGTTGCCGCCCATATCGGTCACGGTGACCATGGTGTTGTTGAAGGAGGAACGGATATGCACCTGGCCCTTCTCAACATTCTTGCGCTCACGGCGCTTACGGATAACCTTCTTACCCTTGGTAGCGGTAGCCATGTGTTTCTCCCTCCCTTACTTCTTCTTGTTAGCGACGGTGCGCTTGGGACCCTTGCGGGTACGCGCATTGGTCTTGGACCGCTGGCCACGGACGGGCAGGCCCTTGCGGTGACGCAGGCCGCGGTAGCAGCCGATCTCGGTCAGACGCTTGATGTCCATCGCAACGTCGCGGCGGAGGTCGCCTTCCACAGTGTAGCTGTGGCTGATGATCTCGCGCAGCTTGGCCTCATCGGCCTCGGTCAGATCCTTCACGCGGGTGTCGGGGTTGATACCGGCCTCAGCCAGGATCTTATTGGCGCTGGTGCGCCCGATGCCGTAAATATAGGTCAGGCCGATCTCGACCCGCTTATCCTTAGGCAAATCAATGCCAGCAATACGTGCCATACTGTTTCAGCACCTCCTGTTAACCTTGTCTCTGCTTATGCTTGGGGTTTTCGCAAATTACCATGACCTTGCCCTTGCGCTTGATGATCTTGCACTTTTCGCACATGGGCTTCACGGACGGTCTTACTTTCATGATAAACCTCCTTGAATGCCTTTATGGCCCCGGCGCGGCGGAGGCAAGGCCCCGCTGTCCCGCACCGGTCGTTGTTGGTTCCTGTTCAGAGGCCCGGGCCTCACTTGCTTCTCCAGGTGATCCGGCCTCTTGTCACGTCGTAGGGGGACATCTGGACTGTCACCTTGTCGCCGGGCAGGATGCGGATGAAGTTCATCCGCAGCTTGCCGGAGATGTGAGCCAGAATGATATGGCCGTTTCCGATGTCCACTTTGAAAGTGGTATTGGGAAGGGACTCGGTCACGATGCCCTCCACTTCGATCATATCGTCCTTCGCCAAAGCGTCATACCCTCCTTGATTCCTCAGCTCGGAAAGCGGCCAGCGCCCTCCGTACCTCGCGGTTGCTGGTGGGGATCCCCGCACGGAGCTTCTCCAGTACGGGATGCTGAAAGTCCCCGGCAGGGGCCGTGTGGACGGCCTTCTTCCGCTTGGGCGCCTCCACCCTTCTCCGCTTGCCGTCACACAGCAGCAGATAGGGGCCGTCGGCTCCCAGTACGCAGAACAACCCGCCCCTGTCGTGTCCCGCCAGGGAGCGGACGATCTCCGGTCGTTCCAGCTCCATTCTCAGTCCTCCGCTACGGTAAGCACTTCTGGCTCCCCGTCGGTGATGAGAATGGTGTTTTCATAGTGGGCGGTCAGGCTGCCGTCGGCGGACACCGTAGTCCAGCCGTCCTTCAATACCTTCACCCGCCAGTCGCCTGCGCATACCATGGGCTCCACCGCAATGGTCATACCCGGCTGCAGCCGGGCGCCATGGCCCGCGGGGCCGAAATTGGGCACCTCAGGTGCCTCATGGAGCTTGGCGCCCACGCCGTGACCCACAAAGTCCCGCACTACGGAGAAGCCGTTGCCCTCTACATACTGCTGGACTGCGTGGGAAATGTCGTAGACCCGCTGACCGGGACGGGCAAATTTGATGCCCTCCCAGAAGCTCTGCTGGGTGACCCGGATCAGCCGCATGGCCTCCTCGCTGACCTCCCCGCAGGGGAAGGTGGCAGCGCAGTCGCCATGGAAGCCGTCCAGGTAAGCGCCCACGTCAATGCTGACGATGTCGCCCTCCTTCAGCTTCCTGGGACCGGGGATGCCGTGGATCACCTGCTCGTTAACGGAGATGCAGGCCGAGCCGGAAAAACCGCCGTACCCCAGAAAAGAGGGCTTTGCGCCGTGGCTTTCGATGAATTTGCGCACCGCAGTGTCAATCTCATGAGTAGTGATACCGGGCCGCACCATGGAGCCGGCCAGCGCTCGGGCCTGGGCGGTCAGCCGCCCGGCCCGGCGCATACAGTCGATCTCCCGAGGGGATTTGAGCGAGATCATATCCATCTCAGTCACTTCCCCAAAAGTTCCATGATCTTATCGTTGGTCTCCTCAATGCCGCCCATATCGGGAACGATCATCAGCACCCCGTGGGCCTGATAGAAGTCCTTCAGAGGCTCGGTCTCATTGTGGTAGACCTCCAGCCGGTGGCGTACAGTCTCCGGCTGGTCATCCTTGCGCTGCTCCAGCTCGCCGCCGCACTTGTCGCAGACCCCTTCCTTCTGGGGAGGAGCCGCCTTGACATGATAGGTGGCGCCGCAGGTGTGGCAGGTCCGGCGTCCGGTCATCCGCTCTTCGATGACGCTGTCGGCGATCTCCAGAGAGAGCACCGCGTCAAAACGGATGCCGTGCTGCTCCAGAGCCTCAGCCTGGGCGATGGTGCGGGGCACCCCGTCCAGAATGAAGCCGTTGGCGCAGTCGGCCTGGGCCAGCCGCTCCTCAATGATGCCGATGATGACTTCGTCGGGAACCAGCTTGCCTGCGTCCATATAGCTTTTTGCCTGCAGACCGATGGGCGTACCCGCCTTCACGGCCGCGCGGAGAATGTTGCCGGTAGAGATGGTGGGGATGTTCAGCTTAGCGCTGATGATATCCGCCTGGGTCCCCTTACCGGCGCCCGGGGCGCCTAACAGGATGATCTTCATGATAAAATCTCCTCTTACTCGAGGAAGCCCTTATAATGCCGCATGAGCATCTGAGCCTCCAAAGCCTTGGTGGTCTCCAGGGCCACGCCTACCACGATGATGATAGAGGTACCGCCGATGGCCAGGCTCTGCTGACCAATGACCGCGCCGGTGATGATGGGCGCGATGGCGATGACAGCCAGGTACAGGGCGCCGAACATGGTGATCTTACCCAGTACCTTGTGGATGAAGTCGGCGGTGGGCTTGCCGGGACGGAAGCCGGGAATAAAGCCGCCGTTCTTCTTCAGGTTGTTGGCCACCTCCACCGGGTTGAACTGCATGCTGGAGTAGAAGTAGCTGAAGCCCACGATGAGCAGGAAATAGATCACGATATACACCACGCTGGTGGTGTTGAACACGCGGAGGAAAGCGCCCCAAGCGCCCTCGCTCTCGACACTCTTACCAAAGAACATGCCGATGGTAGCGGGCAGAGAGGCGATCGCCTGGGCGAAGATGATGGGCATAACGCCGCTCATGTTCACCTTCAGGGGGATGTGGCTGGTCTGACCGCCATACATCTTCCGACCCACCACGCGCTTGGCGTACTGCACGGGGATGCGGCGCTCGGAGTTCTGGATGAACACAATGAGCACCACGATGGCCAGCATGCCAATGATGATGAGGATGGCGCCCCACCAGGGCAGGGTGAACAGCTTGTTGCCGTTAGCATCCTCGGTGATACCCTGCAGATTGTAGCTGATGCCCTGATACATGGTGTACACCATGGAAGGCACACGAGACAGGATACCGGCAAACAGGATGATGGAGATGCCGTTGCCGATGCCGAACTCGGTGATCTGCTCACCCAGCCACATAACAAAGGCAGAACCGGCGGTGAAGCACAGGATGATGACGATGGCAGCCCACCAGCCGGGCAGACCGGCGGTGTCCAGCAGAGCACCGTCGTTTTGGGTGCGGATCAAGGTGTAGTAGCCGAAGCCCTGGAGCAGGGCGATGGCCACAGTGACGTAACGGGTGATGGCCGCGAGCTTCTTCCGGCCCTCCTCGCCGCCGTCCCGCTGGAGACGCTCCAGAGCGGGGATGGCAACGGTGAGCAGCTGGATGATGATGGAGCTGTTGATATACGGCTGTACGCCCAGGGCGAAGACGGCTGCCATGGAGAAGGCGGTGCCGTTCATGGTGCCCAGCAGGGTGAAGATACCACCCATGCTGTTCAGGGTGTTGCCCAGCAGTTCGCTGTCGATGAACGGCACGGGAACCACAGAGCCCAGCCGGAAGATCAGCAGAGCAAACACAGTGAAGAGGATCTTCTTGCGCAGCTCGGCGATCTTCCACGCGTTACGGATGGTTTCGATCACTTATACCACCTCGTACTTTCCGCCGGCCGCCACGATCTTCTCCTTGGCGGAGGCGGAGAAAGCGGAGGCACGGACCGTCAGCTTCTTGGTCAGGGTGCCGTTGCCCAGCACCTTGTAGCCGTACTCGCACTTGGAGAGGATGCCCTTCTCCAGCAGGTCGCACACGTTGACCACAGCGCCGTCCTCGAACTTCTCCAGGGCGGACACGTTGATGGCCTCCAGGGGCTTAGCAAAAATGTTGTTGAAGCCGCGCTTGGGGATGCGGCGGGTCAGAGGCATCTGGCCGCCCTCAAATCCCACGCGGACGCCGCCGCCGGAACGGGACCACTGGCCCTTCTGACCGCGGCCGGCAGTCTTGCCGTTGCCGGAACCGTTGCCGCGGCCCTTGCGGTAAGCTTTGGGGTTGGAGCCGGCAGCGGGAGACAGATCATGCAGATTCATTTCGCGCACCTCCTTACTGTTCCTCGGTCACCTGCAGCAGATAGCCGATGTGGGCAATCTTGCCGCGGGTAGCCTCGTTATCGGGCTGTACGGTGGTGTCGCCAATGTGGCGCAGCCCCAGAGCCTCGGCGGTGGCCTTATGCTTGGCGATGCGGCCGTTCAGGCTCTTGACCAGCTTGATGTTCAGATTAGCCATGTTCACGGCCCTCCTTAACCTACGATCTCGTCCACGCTCTTGCCGCGGATGCGAGCGACCTCCTCGGGACCACGGAGAGCCTTCAGGCCCTCGAAGGTGGCGGAGACCACGTTCTGCGGATTGTTGGAGCGCAGGCACTTGGCGCGGATATCACGGATGCCAGCGGCCTCCATGACAGCGCGGACGGGGCCGCCGGCGATGATGCCGGTACCGGGGGCAGCGGGCTTCAGCAGCACGCGGCCGGCGCCGAACTCGCCGATGACCTCATGGGGAATGGTGGTGCCGGAAGTGGTGATGGTCACCAGGTTCTTCTTGGCATCCTCAATACCCTTGCGGATGGCCTCAGGGACCTCGGCGGCCTTACCGGTGCCGAAACCCACACGGCCCTTCTCGTCGCCCACCACCATCAGAGCGGCGAACTTCATGACGCGGCCGCCCTTAACGGTCTTGGACACGCGGTTGAGGGAAACGAGCTTCTCGGTAAACTCGCTGGGTTCTCTTTCAAAACGAGCCATTTATCTTTTCCTCCTCCCTTAGAACTGCAGGCCGCCCTCACGGGCGCCCTCGGCCAGGGCCTGCACGCGGCCGTGGTACACGTAGCCGCCGCGGTCAAACACGACGGTCTCGATGCCGGCGGCCTTGGCGCGCTCAGCGACAGCCTGGCCAACCTTCTTGGCGGCCTCGCAGTCGGAGCCCTTGCCCTCAAAGCCCTTCTCCAGGGAAGAAGCAGACACCAGAGTCTTGCCGGTCACATCGTCGATGATCTGGGCATAGATGTTGGTGTTGCTGCGGAACACGTTCAGACGGGGACGCTCGGGCGTGCCGGAAATCTTGCCGCGCACTCTCTTGTGGCGCTTAAGCCGCTGAGCGTTGGTATCGGGTCTGTTGATCATAGTGGCACACCTCCTTATTTCTTCTTGACGCCGGTCTTGCCTTCCTTGCGGCGGATGACCTCGTCAGTGTATTTGATGCCCTTGCCCTTGTAAGGCTCGGGGGGACGCTTCTCACGCACTTCGGCGGCAAACTGGCCCACCTTCTGCTTGTCGACGCCGCTGATGACGATCTTGTTGGCGCTGGGAACCTCGATGCTGATGCCATCGATCTCCTCCATGGTGACCTGATGGGAGAAGCCCAGGTTCATAACCAGCTTGTTGCCTTCCTTGGCCACACGGTAACCAACACCGTTCACGTCCAGCTCCTTCTTGAAGCCCTCGGTGACGCCCACGATCATGTTGTGCAGCAGGGTGCGGGTCAGGCCGTGGAGGCTGCGGTTTTCCTTCTCGTCATTGGGACGAGTCACATGAATCACATCGCCCTCCTGGGTGATGGTCATGTTGGGGTGGAGCTGCTGGGTCAGAGTGCCCTTGGGCCCCTTCACGGTAATCAGGTTACCGGCTTCGATCTTCACGTCCACACCGGCGGGGATGGAGATCGGCATTCTTCCGATTCGAGACATTTTCTACTCTCCCTCCTTACCAGACAAACGCCAGGACCTCACCGCCGACGTGCTGCGCACGGGCAGCCTTGTCGGTCATGACGCCCTTGGAAGTGGACACGATGGCGATGCCCAGGCCGTGGAGAACCCGGGGCAGCTCGTCAGCACCGGCATATACACGCAGGCCGGGCTTGGAAACGCGGCGCAGGCCAGTGATGACCTTCTCCTTGCCGGGGTTGTACTTCAGGGTGATGCGGATCACGCCCTGAGTGCCGTCGTCGATGAGCTGGAAGTTCTTGATATAGCCTTCGTCCAGCAGGATCTGCGCGATGGACTTCTTCATGTTGGACGCGGGGACGTCCACGGTGTCATGCTTGGCGCTGTTCGCGTTGCGGATGCGGGTGAGCATATCCGCAATGGGATCGGTGATATGCATGATGTTTACCTCCTTTTAGAATTACGGGCTTTGCCCGTATCAGCGGCAAGGTATCGCAGTTAGGCAGCTGCGACCTATTGCACGCCGGCTGGGGAAATTTATCAAATTACCGGCCAAGAGGCGGGCTGGATTTACCAGCTCGCCTTCTTGACACCGGGAATCTGACCCTTGTAAGCCAGCTCGCGGAAGCAGATACGGCAGATGCCGTAGTCCCGCAGGTAGGCGTGGGGACGGCCGCAGATCTTGCAGCGGTTGTAGCGGCGGGTGGAGAACTTGGGCTCCGCCTGCTGCTTCAGGATCATAGACTTCTTAGCCATTTCGTTCTCCTCCTTTACCGGGCAAAGGGAGCGCCGATCAGAGTCAGCAGTTCCTTGGCCTCTTCGTCGGTCTTGGCGGTGGTGCAGATGACCACGTCCAGGCCGCGGATCTTGTCGATCTTGTCGTACTCGATCTCGGGGAAGATCAGCTGCTCCTTGATGCCCAGGGCGTAGTTGCCGCGGCCATCGAAAGAGTTGCCGTTGATGCCCCGGAAGTCACGCACGCGGGGCAGGGCCACGTTGAACAGGCGGTCCAGGAACTCCCACATACGGTCGGCACGCAGGGTGACCTTGGCGCCGATGGGCATACCCTCACGCAGCTTGAAGTTAGCCACGGACTTCTTAGCCTTGGTGATGATGGCCTTCTGGCCGGTGATCTTGGTCAGATCGCCCACGACGGCCTCCAGCACCTTGGAGTTGTCCCGAGCCTCGCCGCAGCCGCAGTTGACCACGATCTTGTCGATCTTGGGGATCTCCATGACGCTCTTGTAACCGAACTTCTGCATCAGAGCAGGAGCGACCTCGGCCTGGTACTTGGCCTTCAGGTTGGGCACTTTCTTATCAGCCATTGTCTATACTCCTCCTCTCTCAGATTTCGGCGCCGCACTTCTTGCAGACGCGGACCTTCTTGCCGTCGGCCAGCAGCTTGTGAGCGGGCCGGGTGGGCTTGTTGCACTTGGGGCAGACGCGCTGCACCTTGCAGGCGTAGATGGGGGCTTCCTTCTTCATGATGCCGCCCTGCTCGCCCTGCTTGCGGGGCTTCTGGTGACGGGAGACGATGTTGACCTTCTCCACGACGACCTTGCCCTCCTTGGGCATGACCTCCAGGACCTTGCCCTGCTTGCCCTTGTCCTTGCCGGACAGAACGACCACCAGGTCGTCCTTACGAATGCTCATCTTATTCATGTCTACTCCTACCCCCTTACAGCACTTCGGGAGCCAGAGACAGGATCTTCATATAATCCTTGTCGCGCAGCTCGCGGGCCACGGGCCCAAAGATACGGGTACCGCGGGGATTCTTGTCGTCCTTGATCAGGACGGCGGCGTTCTCGTCAAAGCGGACATAGCTGCCGTCGCTGCGGCGCACACCCTTCACAGAGCGGACGATAACAGCCTTCACGACCTCGCCCTTCTTCACGGTGCCGCCGGGCTGAGCCTTGCGGACGGAAGCGACGATCACATCGCCGATGTTGCCGAACTTGCGGCTGGAACCACCCAACACGCGGATGGTCTTGATCTCTTTGGCGCCGGTGTTGTCGGCAACCTTCAGATAGCTCTCCTGCTGAATCATACCGACACCTCCTTACTTCGCCTTTTCGATGATCTCAACGACGCGCCACCGCTTGTCCTTGGACAGGGGCCGGGTCTCCATGACCCGCACGCGGTCGCCGATGCCACACTCGTTCTTCTCGTCGTGAGCCTTCAGCTTGTAGGTGCTCTTGACGATCTTCTTGTACAGGGGGTGGGCCACACGGTCGGCGATGGCCACCACCACGGTCTTGTCCATCTTATCGGAGACTACCAGGCCGACTCTGGTCTTGCGGGAAGAAGTTCTGTTTTCCATGTCCTAGTTCCTCCTTCTTATCGGCCTGCGAGCTGCTGCTCACGGATGATGGTCTTCACGCGGGCGATGTCCCGCTTGACCTCAGCGATCTTCACCGGATTCTCCAGCTGATTGGTGGCGTGCTGAAGACGCAGCTGGAAGAGATCCTTCTTCAGGTCGCCCAGCTTGTTCTCCAGCTCGGCGGCGCTCATCTTACGGATTTCAGTAGCCTTCATCTTCATTCACCACCATTCTCGGTCTCGGCGGTCTCCTTCGCCACAATCTTGCACTTGACAGGCAGCTTGTGGGAAGCGAGACGCAGGGCCTCGCGGGCGATCTCCTCGGAGACGCCGGCGATCTCGAACATCACACGGCCGGGCTTAACCACGGCCACCCAGTACTCGGGAGAACCCTTACCGGAACCCATGCGGGTCTCAGCGGGCTTCTCGGTGATGGGCTTATCGGGGAAGATCTTGATCCACACCTTACCGCCACGCTTGGTGTAACGAGTCATGGCGATACGAGCGGCCTCGATCTGGTTGCTGGTGATCCAGCTGGGCTCGGTGGCCTGCAGGCCAAAATCACCGTAAGTCACGGTGTTGCCGCGCATGGCCTTGCCCTTCAGGCGGCCACGGTGCACGCGGCGATATTTCACTCTCTTAGGCAGCAGCATTAGTTGGATCCTCCTTCCTTGGGAGCAGCAGGACGGGCGCCGCCCTGGGGCCGGTTGAAGCCGCCCTGGGGACGGTTGTTGTTGTAGCCGCCCTGGGGACGGCCGGCGCCGCGGTTGAAGCCGCCGCCGTTGCGGTTGAAGCCGCCCTTACGGTCGCCGTCGCGACGGTCGCGGCGGGGACGGTCGGAGCGCTCCTTGAAGTTCTTGGTGTCCAGGGTGCGGGGGGTGGTGCGCAGGGTCTGAGTCAGCACCTCGCCCTTGTAGATCCACACCTTCACGCCGATGCGGCCGTAGGTGGTGGCAGCCTCAGCGAAGCCGTAGTCGATATCGGCGCGCAGGGTCTGCAGGGGAATGGTGCCGTCGTGATAGTGCTCGGTGCGGGCGATCTCGGCGCCGCCCAGACGGCCGGACACCTGAGTCTTGATGCCCCGGGCGCCCATCCGCATGGCGCGGCCCATGGCGTTCTTCATAGCGCGGCGGAAGCCGATGCGCTTCTCCAGCTGCTGGGCGATGTTCTCAGCCACCAGCTGGGCGTCCATGTCGGGGCTCTTGACCTCGACGATGTTCAGGGCAACAGCCTTGCCCAGCATCTTCTCCAGCTTCAGGCGCAGGGCCTCGATAGCCTCGCCGCCCTTGCCGATGACCACGCCGGGACGGGCGCAGTGCAGGTAGATGCGCACCTTGGCGTTGTCACGCTCGATCTCAATCTTGGGGATACCGGCGGAATACAGGGTCTTCTTCAGGTAGTCCCGGATCTTCTTGTCCTCCACCAGCAGGTCGCCCACCTTCTCGTTGCGGGCATACCAGCGGGAGTCCCAGTCCTTAATGACGCCCACGCGCAGGCCGTGGGGATTCACTTTCTGTCCCATATTCTTCCTCCTCCCTTAGCGCTCAGCCACCGCGATGGTGATGTGAGAAGTGCGCTTGTTGATCCGATAGGCGCGGCCCTGAGCCCGGGGACGCATCCGCTTGATGATGGGGCCAGGGCAGGCGAACACCTGGGAAACGTACAGCTTCTCGGGGTCCATCTGGTGGTTGTTCTCCGCGTTGGACGCGGCGCTCTTGAGGAGCTTCAGCAGCAGCTCGGAGGCAGCCTTGGGAGTCGCCATCAGGATGGCGTTGGCCTGGGCCACGCTCTTGCCGCGGATCAGGTCGCACACGACCTGGACCTTACGGGGAGAGATACGGGCATATCTCAGATGTGCTTTTGCTTCCATGTTCTCTCTCCTCCTTACTTACCAGACTTGGCGCCGGCGTGGCCGCGGAAGGTACGGGTGGGGGCGAACTCGCCCAGCTTGTGGCCAACCATATCCTCAGTCACATAGACGGGAACGTGCTTGCGGCCGTCGTGCACGGCAAAGGTGTGTCCGACGAAGGAGGGGAAGATGGTGGAGGCGCGGCTCCAGGTCTTCAGAACCTTCTTCTCGCCGGTCTGATTCATTTCGTCGACCCGCTTCAGCAGCTCGGGAGCGCAAAAGGGGCCTTTCTTGATACTTCTGCTCATCTTTTACTGCCTCCCTTACTTCGCGTTGCGGTGCTTGACGATGAACTTCTCGGTGCGGTTCTTCAGCTTGCGGGTCTTGTAACCCATAGCAGGCTTGCCCCAAGGAGTAACAGGGCCGGGACGACCGACAGGGCTCTTGCCCTCGCCGCCGCCGTGGGGGTGGTCATTGGGGTTCATGACGGAGCCGCGGACGGTGGGCCGCCAACCCATGTGGCGCTTACGGCCGGCCTTACCGATCTGGATGTTGGACCAGTCGGTGTTGCCAACCTGACCGATGGTGGCCTTGCACTCCTCGCGGACGTAGCGAACCTCGCCGGAGGGCAGACGGACCTGAGCCATGCCGTTCTCCTTAGCCATCAGCTGAGCAGCCTCGCCGGCGGCACGCACCAGCTGAGCGCCCTTGCCGGGGTACAGCTCGATGCAGTGGATCATTTCGCCCACGGGGATGTTGGCGATGGGCAGGCAGTTGCCGGGCAGGATGTCGGCGTCGGGACCGGTCATGATGATGTGGCCGGCCTTCAGGTTCACGGGAGCCAGGATATAACGCTTCTCGCCGTCCTCATACTGGATCAGGGCGATGTTGGCGGAGCGGTTGGGATCGTACTGCAGGTTGATAACGGTAGCAGTTCCCTCTTTGTCCCGCTTGAAGTCGATGATGCGGTACTTCTTCTTGTTGCCGCCGCCGCGGTGGCGGACGGTGATGCGGCCGTAGCTGTTGCGGCCGGCGTTCTTCTTCAGGTTCTCAGTCAGGCTGCGCTCGGGCTTAGCCTTCTTGTCGATGCCCTCGAAGGCGCTCACGGTCATGTGGCGGCGGGAGGGCGTCGTGGGCTTATAAGTTTTGATCGCCATTTCTCATTCTCCTCCTTACACCATGCCCTCGAAGAACTCGATGGTCTTGGAGTCCTCGGTCAGGGTGACCATGGCCTTCTTCCAGTTGGCCCGGCGGCCGGCGGGGAAGCGGCCGGTGCGCTTGGCCTTACCCTGCATGTTCAGGGTGTTCACCTTAGCCACCTTCACGCCGAAGATCTCCTCGACCGCCTTGGCGATCTCGATCTTGTTGGCGTCCTTGGCCACCTCGAAGGTGTACTTCTTGGCCTCGGTCTCAGCCATGGACTGCTCGGTGATGATGGGGCGCTTGATGATGTCGTAAGCGGTGGTAGCCATTATGCGAACACCTCCTCGATGACGGCCAGGGCCGCCTTGTCAACGATGAACTTGCCGGCGTTCACAATGTCGTAAACGCTGAGGATCTTGGCGGTGGTGGTCACCACGCCGGGGATGTTGCGGGCGGACTTGATGACGGTCTCGTTCACCTCTGGGGTGACGATGACGGCCTTCTTGGCGCCCACAGTGTTCAGGAAGCCCTGCATGGTCTTGGTCTTGACCTCGTCCAGGTTCAGGCCGTCCACCACCACGATGTCGCCGGAGGCGGCCTTGGCGGAGAGGGCGGACTTGAGGGCCAGACGCTTGACCTTCTTGTTCAGCACGTAGCTGTAATCGCGGGGCTTGGGAGCAAAAACGATACCACCGTGAGTCCACTGGGGAGCGCGGGTGGAACCCTGACGGGCACGGCCGGTGCCCTTCTGGCGCCAGGGCTTGATGCCGCCGCCGGAAACCTCGGCGCGGGTCAGAGCGCTCTGGGTGCCCTGACGGCAGTTGGCCAGGTGATTCTTGACCACCTCGTGCACAACGGTCTGGTTGGGCTCGATCCCGAACACAGCTTCGGAGAGCTCCACTTCGCCGACCTGAGCGCCGGCCATATTCACAAGAATTGCCTTAGGCATTTGAGTTCTCTCCTTTCTTACTTGTTACGGGCGGAAGCCTTCTGGGGATTGACGCGGGCGGAAGCCTTCTGCGGGTTGCTGGAGATGCCGGCAGCGGCGCCCTTCTCCTTGACGTTGATGACGGAGTTGCGCAGATACACGATGCCGCCCTTGGGGCCGGGAATGGCGCCCCGGACAGCGATGATGCCCAGCTCGGTGTCGACCTTGATCACGTCCAGGTTCAGGACGGTGACCTGCTCGTTACCCATCTGGCCGGCGCCGATCTTACCCTTGAAGATGCGGGAGGGATCGGTGCTGGAGCCCATGGAACCAGCGTGACGATGCACAGGGCCGGTACCGTGAGATTCCTTCAGGCGGGCGGCGCCGTGACGCTTGATAACGCCCTGGTAGCCGTGGCCCTTGCTGATGCCGGTCACGTCCACGCGGTCGCCCTCGGCAAACACGTCGACCTTCACCTCGTCGCCCACGTTCAGGGCGTCGCAGTTGGCCAGCTTGAACTCCTTCAGGGTGCGCTTGCGAGCCTCGCCAGCCTTCTTCAGGTGACCCAGCTCAGGCTTGGTGAGCTTCTTCTCGGCTACGTCCTCGTAGCCCAGCTGCACGGCGTTGTAGCCGTCCTTCTCCTCGGTCTTCTTCTGCACCACGGTGCAGGGGCCCGCCTCGATGACGGTAACCGGGATGACCTTGCCGTCGGCGTCAAAGATCTGCGTCATGCCGACCTTCTTGCCGATAATGGCCTTTTCCATGTTTCTTCCTCCTTATTAAGGTTATTGGTTGGGCGAGTTACCCATTGGCTGGTATTGCTCGGCCAACTTGACCCGTCCGCCTCAAAACGCGGCGGACTGCGGTACTAACAAAGGAATGAATGTCGCTGTCTCTTACAGCTTGATCTCGATCTCCACACCGGCGGGGAGCTCCAGGCTCATCAGGGCCTCGACGGTCTTGGGAGAGGGCTTCAGGATGTCGATCAGGCGCTTGTGAGTGCGGCGCTCGAACTGCTCACGGCTGTCCTTGTACTTGTGGACGGCCCGCAGGATGGTGACGACTTCCTTCTTGGTGGGCAGGGGGATGGGGCCGGACACGGAAGCGCCGGTGCGCTTAGCGGTCTCAACGATCTTCTCAGCGCTCTGGTCAATGAGCTGATGATCGTAGGCCTTCAGACGAATGCGGATCATTTCTTTCTGAGCTGCCATGGTGTTTGTTCCTCCTTAAAACATACGAAGTGGTGTGCGCTTTCGCCGGGTCCACGGGGCTCCAGCGCGGTGTTTTCCTCGCTTCGTACGGTGAGGGATTTCAGTACACGTTTCCGTGCGTATCACTCCGTGACATGAAGAAAACCGGCACAAGCAGGCCGGTTTTTTCCATGCGCGGCGATATACGCCGTGCACGGATCCCTCAGCCGCCCGATTCTAGCTCGGACATACTCCGCGGAAGTTACCTCATTGCTGAGCAATCTCCCGCATCATCGCACAATGCGCCCTAAACAGGCGCTCAATAATAATAGTACAACTTTCTCCCAAAGTCAAGGGGGTTTTTGAATTTTTTCCGGCTTTCTTTATAGCAGTCCGGAGAGCACTTTTTTCATCCGGGCAGCGTCGATTTCAGTGCCGGTAAAGTGCTCCAGAGCCAGCACAGCCTGATTGACCAGCAGGCCAAAACCGTTGACGGTCTTGTGCCCTCTCTGCCGAGCCTGGCGAAGCAGCTCGGTCTCGGCGGGAGCATAGATCAGGTCCACCACCGGAACCCCGGGCTTCAGGCCGTCCAGGAAGTCGAAGTCCTCAAACTGCCCCTTTGTCCCCGCCATACCCAGAGAGGTGCAGTTCACCAGTACGTCGCAGCTCTGTGCTTCTTTATATAAGGTAGCTGTATCGAAGCCCGCCGGGTGGAGATGAGCCGGATCGTGGGCGCAGATGGCCTGCGCCTTGTCAATGGTGCGGTTGCACACCGTCACATCAGCTCCGGCCTGGGCCAGCTTCAGGCACACCGCCTTGGCGGCTCCGCCAGCTCCCAGCACCAGAACATGCTTCCCCGCCGGGTCGATTCCCTCGTCGGCCAGAGAGCGGAGGAAGCCCTCTCCGTCGGTGTTGTAGCCGCAGGCCTTCCCGTCCCGGATGCACACGGTATTCACCGCCCCGATCAGCGCGGCGTCGGCATCCAGTTCATCCATCAGAGGTACCAGCTCCTCCTTGTGGGGCATGGTGGCGTTGAATCCGGCATAATCGGCAAATTTGGCGCAGTCCAGCCACTCCCTGCACTTCCCCCGGGGCACCGGCTGGCAGAGATAGACATAGTCCAGCCCAAGCTCCCGAATCATGGTATTCTGGATCAAAGGGGACTTGGAATGTTCCACCGGGTCACCGATGACACACAGCTTCTTTGTGGTGTTGTCCACTTCCACTTTCATATCACACTCTCCCCTCTGCCCTTCCGGCCGGTGGTCGGGCAGGGCCGCGTTCACCGCCAGGGCCACCAGCAGACCCACAATAGTCTCGATCATTCGGGCAGCGGCATAGTAGTACCGAGTCACGCCGGTGACGCCGGTGATGAGAATGACGCAGGGCAGGATGCAGGCCATGCCGCAGGCGGTGGGCCGTTTAATGAGCAGGCAGATCCACACACCTGCCACGCACACCGCCCCCAGCACCAGCGTCTTGACCCAGAGATTCTCCAGAGCGGGGCCCAGCAGCAGGGTGGCCGTGCCCAAAGCGCCTCCCACGATCACGCCGATGAGTCGGGAGATCCCCTGTCGGAAAGTCTGGCCCAGGGTGCTCTGGGTGCAGATGATGCAGGCGATGCAGGCGTACAGAGGCCCCATCTGCCCCAGCACACCTCCCAGTTCCTCCCGGTAGGTAAGCCCAAAGGGCAGAAACAGGGCATAAGACACCATCACCGCTACAGCGGTCTTGATTACCCGCATACCGATGCGGGGCAGAGGAACGGAAGGATGTCTCATAAAATCTCCTTTATCGGCCCGCCATCTCCAGGAAGTAACGGATGGCCGCTTCATAGCCATAGAAACCAAGCCCGCAGATCTGGCCCACACAGGCGGGAGCGGTGACGCTCTTGTGCCGGAACTCTTCCCGCTGATGGACATTGGAAATATGGACCTCGATGCAGGGCACATCCACCGCCTTCAGGGCGTCCAAAATGGCGTAGGAGTAGTGGGTGTAGGCACCGGGATTCATGATAATGGCGTCAAATTTCCCCTGGGCGGCGTGGATAGCGTCAATGATAGCGCCCTCGTGGTTGGACTGGAAGCACTCGGCAGTGGAGTCATGGGCGGCGGCAAAGTCCTTCAGTCGCTTGCACAGGCTCTCGTAGGTATTCTCCCCATAAATGCCGGGCTCCCGCTGGCCCAGCAGGTTCAGGTTAGGTCCGTTGATGACCAGGAACTTCATTTGTTCAGCACCTCCAAAATCCGCTGTACCGTCTCCACCGGGGTGGGCTGTACGTCCACCACATGGTCGGCCCACTCCAGATAGATAGGCTCCCGGGCAGCGTACCGCTCCAGGAAGGCTTCCCTTCCCTGCTGGCCCAGGGGCCGTCCCCCCATGGAGACGTTGTCGTAGATCTCCCCCGGATCCCGCCGGAGGAAGATCACCGTGCCGCTGTATTTTAAACTGGCAATAGAATCACACCGGGTGGGCAGGCCTCCGCCGCAGGCGATGACCTGCTTTTTCCTCAGGGCCAGCTCTTCCGCAGCGCCCAGCTCCCAGTCCCGGAAAACGGCCTCCCCCTCCTTGGCAAAGATATCGGGGATGGTACGGCCCACGGCCGCCTCGATGTACTGGTCGGTGTCTACGAAGCTAAATCCCAGGCGCTTGGCCAGCAGCTCCCCCACCGTGGTCTTGCCGCAGCCCATCATGCCGATGAGCACCACATTGTCCTTCATCCCTCGTACCCCTTGTAGTTGCCCAGAATACGGATCTCCGCCGCCAGTTGGCTCAGCTCATGGAGCACGCCGTCCATGCCTTCGGCGGCCAAATCGCCGGTGAAGTCCAGGAAGAACAGATACTCCCAGCCCCGGCCGGGAATGGGTCGGGACTCGATCTTCAGCAGGTTGAGGCCCTGAACGGCGAAGATGGTCAGAATCTCATGGAGAGAGCCGCTCTGGTGGGGTAGGCGGAACATGGCGCTGATCTTGTTCCGGTCAGGCCGCAGTTCGGGCACGGGAGACACCACGGCAAACCGGGTGTGGTTCATGCTGTTGTAGTTGACCCCCTCCACCAGAATATTCAGGCCGTAGAGCTTGGCCGCCCGGCGGGAACAGATGGCGGCGGCAGTGCGGTCCCCGGTCTCAGCCACCAGCTTGGCCGAACCGGCGGTGTCCAGGGTGGGCACCCGTTTCCAGTCCCGGTGGGCATCCAGATACTTCTCGCTCTGCATCAGTCCCTGTTCATGGGAGTAGACGGTCTTAATATCAGAGAGTTCCACACTCGGCAGAGCCATGAGGCAGTGCTCCACCTTCACCTGCCACTCTCCCACAATGGAATAGCGGTACTGGGCCATCAGGTCGTATACCTGCCGGATAGACCCGGTAGAGGAGTTCTCCACCGGAACCACGGCGTAGTCAGCCTCGCCGCGCTCCAGGGCTGCAAAGACGTCGGTAAACCAGGCAAGGCCCCGGCTGTCCACGTCATCCCCAAAGAAGCCGGCTGCGGCCTCCTCACTGTAACAGCCCGGCTCCCCCTGGTACACCACCCGGGGATGCTCTACCGGCTGGCGAGCACGAGCCAAATCAGCCAGGTAGGCGGCGTAGCCCGGATCTTCCGTTCCCTCATGCACCAGATGGCGCTGCTGCCGGCGGGAGATGGCCATAATGGACTCGTACAGGGCAGCAATGTCCGCCTTCCGGGCGGGATCGTCGGTAAGGGCGGTCTTGGCAGCAATGACTTGCTTCTCCCGGCCGGCGTCCAGCACCGGGATACCCGCTCGCTGCTTGTATTCCCCCACCTTGCCGGTGACCGCCATCCGCTCCAGGAACAGCTTGACCAGTTCCCCATCGATGCGGTCGATCTCCTGCCGGTATCCTTCCAGTTCGGTCATGTTCATTCGCTCCTTTAAATGCCCAGCACCGCGCAGGCAGCCAGGGCAGCCGCAGCCTCGATCACCGGCACCGCCCGGGGGACGATGCAGGGGTCGTGGCGGCCGTGGATCTCGATTTCAGTCTCCTCCCCGGTGCGCAGATCCACGCTCTGCTGGGGCAGGGAGATGGAGGGTGTGGGCCGGATGGTGGTCTCAAACACCACCGGCATGCCGTTGGTGATGCCGCCGTTGACACCCCCGGCGTGGTTGGTGGTGGTAACCACCTTGCCGTTCTCCACAGCGAAGGGGTCGTTGGCCTCGCTGCCCCGCATGAGGGAGAAAGCGGCACCGGCGCCGAAGTCCACGCCCTTGACGGCGGGCACGGCAAACAGGTACTGGGCAAAAATGCCCTCCACATTGCAGCCGAAGTCGGGGGCACCCAATCCGGCGGGCAGGCCCCAGACAGCGCACTCAATGGCACCGCCCACGCTGTCCTGCTGCTCCTTGGCCTCCAGAATGGCCTGGCGCATCTCCTCCCCCTTGGCGTCGTTCAGCACCGGGAAGGGCTTGTTGGCCACATCCTTCATCTCGTCCAGCTCCCCCAGGGGAGCATCGCAGATGCCGTAAATGGAGCTGATGTGGGCGCCCACCCACACGCCCTTCCGGGCCAGCACCTGTTTCGCCACCGCCCCCGCCGCTGTCAGCGGCGCGGTGAGTCGGCCGGAGAAGTGGCCGCCGCCCCGGTAATCCTGGGCGCCCCGGCTCTTGATAAACCCGGCATAGTCCCCGTGGCTGGGCCGAGGGGTGTATCGGATGGACTCGTAGTCCTTGGAGTGCTGGTTGGTATTATAGATCACCATGGTCAGGGGCGCACCGGTGGTCTTGCCTTCAAAGAGGCCGGAGAGCACCTCCACCTTGTCAGCCTCTTTCCGGGCGGTGGCGGTGGGGTCTTTCCCCGGCCGCCGCCGGTCCAGCTCCCACTGGATCTGCTCCAGATCCAGCTCCAGCCCGGCGGGCACTCCCTCCAGCACCACGCCGATGGCAGGGCCGTGGGATTCGCCGAATATCATGTGTCGCATGTCAATTTTCCTCCCAAACTGCGGTAATCCTCCCAGAAGCCCGGGTAGGACTTTTTCACGCACTCAGCGCCGGTAATGGTCACCGGGCCTTCACACCGGATGGCGGCAATTGCCGCCATCATGGCGATACGGTGGTCGTTATGGCCGGAGACAGTAACTCCTCCCGCCAGCCGCTCCTTACCGCAGATCACCAGGTGGTCCTCAAACTCCTCTACCTGGGCACCCATAGCATTGAGTACCTCCGTCACCGCGGCCAGCCGGTCGCTCTCCTTGATGCGCAGCCGGGCGGCGTTGACAATGCGGGTGGTCTCCCCTGCACGCAGGGCCGCCATGGCGGCCAGAGGAGGCACCAGGTCGGGACACTGGCTCACGTCCAGGTCCACCGGACCCGGACCTTGCAGCTTCATATAATAGGGTACGATCCGCATGTCCCCTTGGGCGGAAAAGGCATTGAGCCCCTGAATATCCAGCTCACAGCCCAGACTGACAGCGGCGTACCAGAAGGCGGCGTTGGACCAGTCCGCCTCAATGACCACATCCCGGGCCTGGTACTTCTGATTCCCAGGCACCCGGAAGACGCAGTCCCCGTCGTACTCCGCTTTCACTCCGAACTGTTCCAAGGCGTCCAGGGTCATGTCGATATATCCCCGGGATTCCAGCGGGGTGGTCAGCAGGATGCGGCTGTCCCCCTCCAGCAGAGGCAGGGCGTACAGCAATCCAGTGACAAACTGGGAGGACACATCTCCCGGCAGGGTGTAATCCCCGGGGGTAAGCCGTCCCCGCACCGTCAGGGTGCCGTCCTTCTGTTCCCAGGCAATCCTCTTCTCCCGAAAGATGGCAAAATAGGGCTGCTGGGGCCGCTCCATCAGCCGTCCGTGTCCGATGAACCGGCCGCCGCCCCGAAGGGCCAGGGCCACCGGAATGAGAAAGCGCAGCGTGGAGCCGCTCTCCCCGCAGTCCAGCTCGGGCAGGCCGTTCCCCGGCGTCTTCAGGGCGGCCATGCACCGCCGGGTAGCGTCAATATCCTCAGACCTGCCCAGGTTTCCGATGCGGCTTTTCTCCGTGCCCAGGGCGGCGGCGATCAGGATCCGGTGGGACTGGGACTTGGATGGCGGCGGCGTTACCGTCCCCCGAAGCAGAGCAGGCGTAATAGTAAGGTCAAACCGAGCGGGCATGATGCCGGCAGTCACATTCATTTCAGTTCCTCCAGCAGCATTTCCTTGGGCATTTTATGGGGCACAGCCCGGCCCACCTCCTCCAGCAGGATCACCGAGATATCCGCACCGGCACCCTTCTTGTCCAGTCCGATAGCAGCGGTATACTCCTCCAAGGTACAGGGGATCTCCGTGGGCAGTCCCAGGGGAGCCAGCGTCTCAGCAATAGCCTCTGCCGTTCCGGCGGGAGTCACACCCAGTTTCTCACCCAATCCGGCGGCGCGTACCATACCGGCGGCCACCGCCTGACCATGGGTCCAGGTCTCGTAGTGCCCCGCCAGCTCGTAGGCGTGGCCCAGCGTGTGGCCGAAGTTCAAAAGCATCCGTTTTCCCGTGTCCCGCTCGTCCTGCTCCACTACGATTCGTTTTAGATCGCAGCAAGTATACAAAACGTATTCCATTTCTGCCATCAGCTGAGCCCGGGAGGGCCGCTGAGCCAGAAAATCAAAAAAGGCCTTGTCAAAAATACAGCCGTATTTGATGACCTCCGCCATGCCATCGGCGAAGGTAGCATCCGGCAGGGTGTCCAGCGTCTCCGGGTCCATGAGCACCAGTTTGGGCTGCCAGAAGGCTCCGGCCAGGTTCTTGCCGTGGTCCAGGTCGATGGCCACCTTGCCTCCCACGGAGGAGTCCACCTGGGAGAGGAGGGTGGTGGGGATCTGAACAAAGTCCACACCCCGGAGGACGGTAGCGGCGGCAAAGCCCGCCAGGTCTCCCACCACGCCGCCGCCCAGGGCCACCACGGCGTCGGTACGGGTGAGACCGAAGTCCATCATACACTCCCACAGACGGGTGAGCTCTACGGCGCATTTGGAGGCCTCACCGGCAGGAATCTCACAGATGGCAGTCTCAAATCCAGCAGCCTCCAGCGAGGGGATGATCCGCTTCAGGTACAATGGGCCCACGGTGGAGTCAGTCACCACAAACAGCTTGTCCGCCCGGGGCAGCACCGCCCGGCAGTGCTCTCCCGCCTGGTCCAGCAGACCCCGCTCAATCAGAATATCATAGCTTCGCCCCGGCAGGGACACGGTGAGGGTTTTCATGGGCGCTTCGTCCTTTCCGCAACACGGCATTTCATCTTATCTTACCAGGTTTTTTCCCACCAGGTCAACCAGAGCAGACACCTTGCCCATCAGGTGGTCGAACTTCTCCGGGGTCAGAGACTGCTGACCGTCACACTTGGCGTGGGCGGGGTCGTTGTGGACCTCAATGATCAGGCCGTCCGCTCCGGCGGCCACAGCAGCCAGGGCAAGAGGCTCTACCATCCAGTACATGCCGGCGGCATGGGAGGGATCCACAATAATGGGCAGATGGCTCATCCGCTTGATGGCGGGGATGGCGGATACGTCCAGAGTGTTGCGGGTGTAGTTCTCAAAGGTACGCACACCCCGCTCACAGAGGATCACGTTCTCGTTGCCGGAAGCCATGATATACTCGGCGGACATGATCCACTCCTCGTAGGTGTTGGACAGACCCCGCTTGAGCAGGATGGGCTTGCTCATTTTACCCACTTCTTTGAGCAGTTCGAAGTTCTGCATGTTCCGGGCACCCACCTGGACCACGTCCACCTCCCGCTCGAACAGGTCGGCCATGCGGGGATCCATGATCTCAGTGACGATGGGCAGGCCGGTCTTTTCCCGGGCCTCCATCAGCAGGTCCAGGCCTTCGGTGCCCATGCCCTGGAAGGAGTAGGGGGAGGTACGGGGCTTGAAGGCGCCGCCCCGGAGCAGGGCCGCGCCGGAGGCCTTCACATCGGCGGCCACGGCGCAGATCTGCTCCTCGCTCTCCACCGAGCAGGGTCCGGCGATGACGGAGAAGTTCCCGCCGCCGATCTTGGCGTTCCCCACGGTCACCACCGTATCCTCCGGGTGGAACTTACGGTTGGCCTTCTTATAGGGCTCCTGCACCCGCATGACCCGCTCCACGTGGGGGTTAATAGAGATCTTGTCCATGTCCACGGCGGTGGTATCGCCCACCAGGCCCAGGATGGTGCATCCGATACCGTTGGTGATGCCGACCTCCAGATTCTGCTCTTTCAGCTTACTGACCAGGGCGTCAATATCCTGTTTGCTGGTGCCCGGTCTCATAACGACTACCATAAGTTTCCTCCTCCTTGCAATAAAAAGGACGCTCATTGATGAACTCAATGAGCGTCCCCAAACTGACTGGTTCCATAGAGCCCCTGAAAAGGCTCAGCCCATTTCCTTCATCCGCCTATTTTCCCCATGCCAAAAAAGCCGGTGCCCATAAATCGAGCCCAGCTAAAGGAGAACAGGTAGGATGCAGTTGTGAGGTTTCGACGATCCATCATAAAACGCCTCACGATAACAGGTTGTTGTCATTATAAACCCATCGTTTTTCAATTGCAACCGGGATTTTTCACAAATGAAACTAATACGCTCCAACTTTTGCCGCTATTTCCCCCGATATTTTTCTACGCTAGTGAATTAATTTACAGAAGATTTATTTTTTCCTGTTTGACGTTTTGTAAAAGCGTCCATATAATAGCTGCAACTTCACTGCCACATTATTGAAACTGTATATTATACTTTGCAGAAAGAAAGGATGACTTCTATGCCCAGCAAATTGCAGATCACTTCACTGGTTCTGGCCGCTGCTCTTACCGTCGGCGTCACAGGCTGCACCCAACAGCCCCCTGCCAATGAATCACCTGCCGCATCCCAACCTGCCGTGGCAGAAAAGGTCTCGGCCACCCTGCTGGCTGATGTGGTCACCGAAACCGTGGATGTGGATCCTGCCGACCCTCTGGGCACTGAACTCTCCGGCCTTTATTCCGTAGAGCTGGAACTGGAGGATGGAGGCAGCCGGATGCTCTATCACTACATTCCCGATACGGTTGGTTACCGTCAACCGGCAGTGGCTATCGGCGTGCCTGCCGCTCAGGCTGCGGACCAATTCATTGAGGATTCCGGCTGGAAGACTGTGGCTGAGGAAAACGGCATGCATCTGATTCTTATGGTCTGCGGAGAGGACGGTTGGACTGAGGACGAAAGCGACTATACCACCGCCGCCTTCGGATACATGGATGACCGCGAGTACATCCAGATGCAGGATTCCGCCTTCTACATGGTGGGTTACGAGGATGCCGCCGATGCGGTCATGGCCTTTGCCGTGGAAAACTCTGAAAAATTTGCCGGTTTTGCTGCTTTTGGCGTGGACAATTTTGACACCGCGCTTCTGGACGCCGCAAAGAACGAACCCAGCAATGCCGACGGCGTTATGAAAAGCGAGGTTGCTGTTCCTATGTGGATCGGGGCGTCGGAAGAAACCGAATCCGTCAGCGCTTTGATCGATTACTGGAAAAGCGCTAACAACTGCGGAGACGAGGTTTTCTCCAATCAATACGCCGAGCAGGTCTATCAGTTCCCCGAATATATGGCCAACACCAACGAGATCACCTATGACAATTGCTCCAAGGTGCTGGTGAGCATCGGGCGGGATGACACCCAATCGCCCGAATTCACCAGCTATCTCTACAACGATTTTCTGAAGCGCACCCGCCGGCAGGACAGCGGTGATATCAACGCCCTGCGTCCCTTTGCCACCAATGAGGAAAAAGGTATGGATTACCACACTCTGGAAGTAGAGGGTGTCACCCGGGAGTTTTACGTCTATGTTCCCACCGATGTAGCCAATGGCCGGTACGACAGCGTCCCTGTGGTCTTTGCGTTCCATGGCGGCGGCGGCTCCGGCGAGGAGTTTGCGGCCCGCTCCGGCTGGGATAAGCTGGCAGAAGAGCGAAACTTTATCGCGGTCTTCCCCACCGGCTCTCGGGGTAATGACGCCTTCTCGGCTAGAACCACCTGGAGTACCGATGATCTACCCTTCTTTGAGGCTATGCGCACCTTCCTGTTAGAAAATTATCCAACCGACGAAAGCCGCATCTATGTCAGTGGACAGTCGATGGGTAGCATAATGAGTTTTACCATTGCACTCATACACCCCGAATGGATTGCCGCCTGTGCCGCGGCTTCGGCCCCTCTTCTTCCCAGTGAAACGGAAAATGTAAACGCATCTCTTATTATGCCCATGATGTGGTCCGTTGGTATGAAAGACCAGTATTTTGTAGACGAAAACGGCGAATTGGATATGAACAATGTCACTCCTCTCATTACCGAATGGAGAGACCGTTATGGTATTACCGCCGATGAATCCACTACTTATACCTACCAAAACGGCAATTTTACTGGCTACGATTATAAAAATATCCAGGGCATCACTTTGATCCGCGAACAGCTTGTCATCGACAAGATTCACGCCATGCTGCCCGACGAGGTCTATACACTGTATGATTTCCTGAGCTGCTACTCCAGAGGAGAAGACGGCACCTCTTACTACATGGGTATAGAAATTAGCCCCGAAGTAAACTAAAGCAACAAAAAGCCCGGAGCCATACGCTCCGGGCTTTTTCTGCCACTTATTTTAATAAGCCACGCCCCAGTACACCATGTGCTTGGCGGGCTTGCCGCAGACGGGGCACACATCGCCCAGGTGCTCCTGCTCCAGGGGAATGCAGCGGGAGGACACACCAGCGATCTCCTTCATCTTCAGCTCGCAGGCCTCGTCGCCGCACCACATGGTCTTGGCGAAGCCGCCCTGAGTGGACATCTTCTCCTTGACCTCCTCCACGGTAGAGCAGGCGTAGGTGTTCTCGTCCAGGTTCTTCTTGGCCTTGTCGTACAGGCCCTTCTGCACCGCGTCCAGCATGGTCTGGACGGTCTCCTCGATGTTGTCCAGGGAGACAAAGCTCTTTTCGCCGTTGTCGCGGCGGACCAGCACGCACTGGTTCTTCTCCATGTCCTTGGGGCCCATCTCCAGACGCAGAGGCACGCCCTTCATCTCATACTCGGCGAACTTCCAGCCGGCGGACTGCTCGGAGGCGTCCATCTTCACCCGGATGCCGGCGGCCTTCAGGCGGGCCATAACGGCCTCGTTGGCCGCCAGCACACCCTCCTTGTGCTGGGCCACAGGGATGATGATGACCTGAGTGGGGGCGATCTTGGGGGGCAGCACCAGACCGTTGTTGTCGCCGTGGGTCATGATGACGCCGCCGATGAGACGGGTAGACACGCCCCAGGAGGTCTGGAAGGGATGATGGGGCTGGTTGTCCTTACCGGCGAAGGTGATGTCGAAGGCGCGGGCGAAGCCGTCGCCGAAGTAGTGGGAGGTACCGGCCTGAAGGGCCTTCTTGTCGTGCATCATGCACTCCACGGTGTAGGTGGCCTCGGCGCCGGAGAACTTCTCCTTGTCGGTCTTGCGGCCCTTCACCACGGGCATGGCCAGGTAGTTCTCACAGAAGTCGGCGTAGATGTTGAACATCTGCTCGGTCTCGGCAATGGCCTCCTCGGCGGTGGCGTGCATGGTGTGGCCCTCCTGCCACAGGAATTCCCGGTGACGCAGGAAGGGACGGGAGGTCTTCTCCCACCGCAGCACGGAGCACCACTGGTTGTACAGCTTGGGCAGGTCACGGTGAGAGTGGATGATATTCTTATAGTGCTCACAGAACAGGGTCTCACTGGTGGGGCGGATGCAGTAGCGCTCCTCCAGCTTCTCAGAGCCGCCCATGGTCACCCAGGCGCACTCGGGGGCAAAGCCCTCTACATGATCCTTCTCCTTCTGGAGCAGGCTCTCGGGGATCAGCATGGGCAGGTACACGTTCTCATGCCCGGTCTCCTTAAACTTCTCGTCCAGGATCTTCTGAAAATTCTCCCAGATGGCATAGCCATAGGGCCGGTAAATAAATACGCCCTTGATGGAAGAGTAATCGATGAGCTCCGCCTTCTTGCACACGTCGGTGAACCACTTGGCGAAGTCCACCTCCATATCGGTGATCTGTTCCACCTGCTTTTTGTCCTGTGCCATAACTCTATCTCAATCCTTTATCAAAAAATACAACATGGGTTCTTCCTATTTTATTCATTCGGCGCCGAAAAGTCAAGGGGCCCGCAAGCAGGAAAAGAGGCCCGGATCCAAGATCCGGGCCCTTTTTCTCTCATTTATCCGATTTTCAGTACCAGAGTGGCTACGAACTTAGCGCCCGAGTAGCTGCCGTACACCTGTACCATGTCACCGGCGGCCAGTCTGCCCAGAGACACGCTGCTGCCGGAGGTGCTGGTAAAGTTGGCGTCCGATACGTCTACAGTCAGCACCGTACCGCTATCCAGCTGGATCATCAGAGTCTTGTCCGTGGTGTTGGGCAGCAGCACTGTACCGTTGAGCTGGGTGTTGGAACCGGAGCTCTTATCCACCTCGATGGAGACGACCTCGTCTCCGCTGACCACCATGGCCACCTTGTCATTGGGTTTAAGAGAGTACAGGGAAATGGCGGAGCCGTCCTGCGTCACCGACACACCCTCCGCCACAGTGTAGGATGTGGTCGAACCGTTGGTCAGCTGCACATCAATGGTTACGCCGGAGGCATCCTGCACCACCCGGGTGATCGTCCCGGTGACATTGGCGCTCTGGCTGGTGGTCTCCAGGGTGGCCACCTCGTTGTAGCGCACGGTGACGATAATGGAGTCACCGCTGCGGATTTTATCGATAGAGCTTGTCTTTCCATCCCGGTAAACGGTGGGCAGATCCGTCAGATCCAGCTCAAAGGTCACCACACTGCCGGCGGCGGTACGCACGGACAGGACGGTAGGCGTGCCATAGGAAATAGACTCAATGACACCCTCTGTGGTGGTGGAACCGGGCCAGGCGTCGATCTCCGCCACGCGGCCGCCAGAGAAGCGCACGGTAGCATAGCTGCTCTTTTCCAGGCTTCTCAGTGCAATCTCCTCACCGTTGTAGCGCACCACGGCGTCAGCGGCAATATTGTAGGTCTCAGAGGAGCTGGACCCCGCCTTTCCAATGGTGATGGTGTTTACATCCTTGGCATAGGTGTAGTTCTTCACCACACCCTGAACATACTGGGTGACCGTATCCACCGCGATGCTCACCAGCTGGTTGGCGCTGTCATTGTTCACCCGCAGGCTCACGTACTTTCCCTCGTGGGCGGTAGACAGGCTGCCGGCCACACCGTTGACGGTGACACCCGCACCCAGAGGCAGCGTATAGCGCTGAGTTTCCCCATTGAAGGCGGAAACCTGGATGCTCTGGCCGCTGGCAGTCTCCACCACAGACACCAGAATACCTTCCGCGCTGTGGCTGCCGCCGGAAAGCTTGATACCGGCCAGGTGGCCCATTGCGTCCACATAGCACACTGCGGTGGTATAACCCGCCTGAAGGTCAATGAGCTCCGGCCCGCCGGTGGCGCCTCCCACCTGCACGGCGGTAAAGCGATCGATAGCCAGGCTCCGGGTGGTACCGTTCTCCACCAGATTCACCCGGTCCTTGGTGATGCTGTTTACCGTACCGCTGTAGCTGGTCAGCGTACCGCCCAGCCGCACAGACTGCGCTGCGCCAGTCTTGCTCAGGTTGATCCGGGCATACTGACCCACCCGCAGAGCAGAGGTGGTGGAGAGCATGTTGTTCTCGTAGATCTTCACATCGTCGGAAAGAGAGATGCTGGTGGTGCCGGTGATCTCGCTGTTCAGCGTCACCAGCGTGGTGCCGCTTCCCCCGGAGGTCACCGCCGCGATGGTACCACCCACCCACTTATAGTCCGTATAGGCGGGCAGCTCGGCGTACAGGCCGGCCTCGTCCATAAAGTCCATGGCCCGGCGGAGCATGACGGCCATCTCCGCCCGGGTGAGGGAGCGGTTGGGCAGGAACTTGTTGTACTGGTCTCCCTCCACGATACCGTAGCTGTTGAGCACATAGACATAGGGCTGCAGAGCGGCAGAGATGGAGGATGCATCGGCAAAGCTCAGGGGGTAGCTGCTCAGGCTCTTGGCCAGAGGCTCCAGCTGCATGGCCCGCACCAGATACATGGCCAGGTTTTCCCGGCTGATAGCTTTCACCAATCCATCGGCCTGGGCCAGGGAGCGCAGCTCGGTCTCAGAAATGATGCCGGTCTCCAGACAGACAGCCATCTCCGTTCCCGCCCAGGAGTAGAGGGATTCAGGCATGATCTCCTTCAGCGTATCCGCCCACTTCTCGGCGATCTTGGTTTTATCCGCAACGGACACACCGGTAGCCCGGGAGCAGAAGATCACTGCCTCGCAGGCCGTCATGGCCCGATCGGGGGTAAAGGTGGTATCGCTGGTACCGTTGACCACCCCCTGGGTAGCCAGGTATTCCACATCGGTCTTGGCCCAGTGGTTGGTCATGTCGGAAAACGTGACGGCGGCGGCAGATACCGTCAGCAGAGAGATGGCCATAACGACCGTCAGCAACCAGGCCGCAAATCGCTTCCCTTTCATACTCGTCCCTCCATTATGTACGTTGGTTTCCATAACTAGCTTAAATTATAACGGCTCCCCATGGAAAAAGCAACAGCAAAAAGGCGTCGGGATCTTTCCCGACGCCTTTTTGCCTCCGGCAGCCTCAGGCCGCCAGGTTGCGCACGATATTGAAGATAGAGATAGCCAGCACGATCAGCTGGACCGCGTTGAAGGCCTTTTCCACCGACGCCTCGGAGAACTTCTTGTTCAGGCTGGCGCCGATGAAGCCGCCGGCGATGGCGCCGACGATCATGACCGGGGCGATGGACAGGTCAAAGACCCCGAATCCGGTGGTGAGGGCCACCGTGCCCAGCTTGGAGATCTGGGCAAACAGGATGGTCACCAGGGAGCACACCGTGGCCGACTTGGTGTCGAAGGAGAACAGGTAGATGATGAGGGCCACGTTGATGGGGCCGCCGCCGATGCCCAGGAAGGAGGAGCAGATGCCCAGGAAGACGCCCACCAGCAGGGATACCACGATCCCCTCCAGGTGCTTGCTGGGGATATGGCTCTTGTTCTTCATGTAGAGGAACACCGCCAGGATCAGCAGGGAGAGCACCACGTTCTGCACCACCGTCACCGCGGAGTTTGCCTGGAGGGCGTTCACGATGACCTGGAGCAGCTTCTCCCCCGCCAGACCGCCCACCACCGAGCCCAGGGCCAGGGGGATGGCGGTACCGAAGGGGATCTTGGTCTTGGCCAGCATCTGCTTGCCGATGGACACCACCGACATGGAAAACACGGTCAGGGAGGAGATCACGCCGATGGTCTGCACATCAAAGTCATGGAGCACATCCATCAGGGGCTTGATGATGACCCCGCCGCCCATTCCTGTCAGGGAGCCCACAGTGGTGGCCCCGATGGCGATGAGGAAATAGATCACATACTGCAAGGGAGCGCCTTCTTTCTACAGGTTAGCCCCTGCTCAGCACCCGCAGGGAGTGCCGCTGATGGGGGCGGAGTTGAGCGCGGGGTCCTTCATGCACAGGTGGACCGCCGCGGTGGTAAAGGTCTTGGGCAGAGCCAGGATGTTGGGGTTGGGACCGGTGTACTTCTTCATGGCGTCGGCCAGAGCCTCCTCGAAGGTGGCCCGGGTCTTCAGGCCCATGCCGCGGGCGATGCCGGGCTCACGGGCGCCCACGATGTAGATGGCGCTGGTGTTCATCTCAGCGATGTGGCCGCAGCTCATCATGGAGAAGCCGTGGAAGGGGTGGAAGGCGTTGGCAAAGCGGTACTTGCGGATGTACTCCTCCTTGGTGGCAAAGTACTCGCCATACCGGTTCATATCCGCCAGGGTGTTCATATAGTCATGCTGGAACATATCGTACAGCTCCCGCAGGTAGGGCCACCGCTCGTCGTGGAAGTAGCCGTCGCAGATGCTGCTGACGATGAACACACAGTGGTCGCTCATGATCCGCTTGTGGCGGATGACCTGGGCGGACAGAGCCTGCATCATCTGGATGGGGTTGGTGCCCATGCCGTTGCCGTAGTGGAAGTTGGTGGGCATGCCGAAGACGATGATATCGTACTTCTTCTCCGCCCAGTGGACATAGGTCCGCTTGTCGGCCATCTTCCAGGAGACGGGCTGCATCTCCTTGGCCCAGCCGGAGTTGATCTCGATCTGACGGGACTTGGTATCCAGCACCGCGTCGCAGCAGAAGAACTTCTTGCCCATCTTCTCTTCCATCAGCATGCCCTGCTGGTCGAACTTGTGGCGCATCTCACTGTTGGTGGACACGGGCACGAAGTCGGGCCGGTGCATGACCTGGGGCACGTGGTGGGCAGAGATGCTCCGCCAGTGGGAGATGCCGGTGGCACAGTGCTTGTAGCCGCCGGAGTAACCGCCGTAGGGGTTGCCCTGGGTGTGGCCGATGAGGATGGCGATGTCGGCGTCAAAGACGTACTTGTTCATGATCACGTGGTCGCCCTGAGCGGTGTAGCCCAGGTCCACCAGGTGGTCATAGTCCTCGCTGTCGTGGCTGGTGATCTGGCCGGTGTAGTAGAACTCGTTGAACAGCTCCTCGCCCAGGATGGTGCGCATCTCAGGCACGGTGGCACGGGGGTGCAGGCCGTTGGAGAAGAGCAGCAGGATGTCCTTCTTCTCCACGCCGGCGGCGTACAGCTCGTCCAGGCAGGCCCGGATGGCCACCTTCCGGTGGGAGGTGGGCTGGTTGCCGCCCTTGACGATGTCGGGGATAACGAAGACCACAGTCTTGCCGGGAGCGGCCAGTTCCTTCAGGGGCTCCATGCCGATGGGGTTGCGGATGGACTCCAGAGTGGCGTTGTACAGGCTGTCCCAGTCCTGGGGCAGGCAGGGGGGATCGGCTACCGTCTCGCCGGGGATGAAAATGTCGGTGCTGTCGGGCAGCTCAGCGCTCATGAATCCCTGGCCGTACTCAAAATCCAGTTTCATAGTTTACCTCCGTCTCTTAATGACCCATGTACAGGCGAATGATCTCCAGATACTCCTCGGGATAGAAGCCGATCTCCCCGCTGAAGCGGGTGAGCGCAATCAGGCCGCCGTCGATCTCGGCGATGGAGGCCAGCATGGCGGCGTTGTCCGCCTTCAGGCCGCCACCGTACACCACGTCCAGGCCGCCGGTCTGCTCCTTGACGAAGCAGGCGATCTTCTCGATGTAGGGCTTGTCGGCAGGAGTCTTGCCGGGGCCGATGGACCAGATGGGCTCGTAGGCGATGACCACCTTGCTCTTGTCCACCCCGTCCAGGCCGATGGAGAGCTGGTCGCCCAGCACCTGCTGCCAGGCCTCCTGCTCCTCACTCTTCTCGCCGATGCAGTAGAGCACCTTCAGGCCGGCGGCCTGAGCGCACTTGATCTCCTGGTTCAGCAGGCGGTTGACAGCGGCGGTGTCGGTGACCCCGGCCTCAGCCAGGATGCCTGCCTTGTCGTTGCGCTCCTCGCAGTGGCCGATGAGGGTCCAGCCGCAGCCCAGGGCGGCGGCGGCGTGGGCAGGCCGGTTGGTGGTAAAGGCGCCGAAATTGCCGCCCACGGCGGTGTCGGCCCGGTACACGCTCTGGCAGCCCACCTCCACCTTGCTGTCGGCAGTGCGGGCAGCAGCGGCGGAGAGGATGTGAGCCTCGGGGAAGAAGTCCACGAACTCCACTTCATTGGCGTCATAACCGGTGAGGCCCTTCTGGGTCTCGCTGACGATGACCTTGCCCCAGTCGGCCATGGGGGCCAGGCGGTTCACACCGCCCAGCTCCACCGGCACGTCGAAGCGCTTCAGATTCAAAAAGATATGTTTCATTCAGTTCGCACCCGGCTTTCCCAAATTTTTAAACATATAGCCCTTGTAGGCCTCCACGCCCGGCTGGTTGAAGGGGTTGACCCCCGTCAGCTTGCAGGACAGATAGCAGGCAAACAGGAAGAAGTAGAACATCTCGCCCAGGGTGTGGGCGTCCAGAGCGGGAACGGACAGGTTCAGGCAGGGGATGCCGCCTTCGCTGTGGGCCTCGATGGTGGCCTTCCGGGCGGTATCGTTGATGTCCCAAAAGTCCTTGCCGTCCAGGTACTGGAAGTAGTCCCTCTTGGTCTCGGCAGGCATAATGACGCTGGCGTCCCGCTCCCGCACTTCGATGAAGGTCTCAAACAGGATGGGGCTGCCCTGCTGGATGAACTGGCCGATGGAGTGGAGGTCCTCCGAGTTGGAGGCGCACACCGGATAGAGGCCGGTGCCGTCCTTACCCTCGCTCTCGGCGAAGGCCTGAATCCACCACTTGGCAAAGTAGTCCAGACGGGGCTCAAAGAAGGCCATCATCTCCAGGCTGAAGCCGTGCTGCAGCATCAGGTTCCGCAGGCAGGCGTACTTGAGGGCGATGTTCTCCTCGGCGGGCTCGGCCAGGAGCCGGTCACGCATGTCCCGCATGCCCTGGGTAATGGCCTTGATATCAATGCCGGCCACCGCCATGGGGAACAGACCCACGTCGCTGCCGATGGAGTAGCGGCCCCCGATGCGCTCGGGGAACTCCAGGAAGGTGTAGCCGTGGTCCTTGCACAGCTGGTGCAGGGTGGAGCCGGGGGTGCCGGTGGCAAAGATCCGCCGGGCGGCGTCCGCCTCCCCGTACCGCTTCTCCAGATAGTGGCGGAGCATGCGGAAGGCAATGCCGGGCTCCAGGGTCTCAAAGTTCTTGGCGATGCAGTCGATGTAGATGGACTTGTAGCCGTCCAGTTCCTCCAGGGTGCGGGCCATCTCGCAGGCGGAGATGGTGTTGCCCGCCCACAGAATGGCGGGGCCATTCTTGGGCCGCAGGGCCTTCACCGCTGCGCGGGAGGCCTGGTTAGAGCCGCCGATACCAATGACCACGAAGGCGTCGGCGTCGGTCCGAACACGCGCTGCCTGCTCCAGCAGGTAATCCACCCGCTCCGGGCCGGCGGACTCGTCCACGCTGAACCAGCCCAGGCTGTCCTGATACTGCGCCTCTCCGGCTACGACCGCCTCCAGCACAGGGGCGGAAGCGCGGATCTTTTCCTCCAGCTCGCCGGGGGCCAGCACCGGCTTGCGATCCAGGTAGGACAGGGTAATGTCCTTCATGTTACACGCCCTCCTTGGCGTAGCGGGCGGCCATATTCTCCAGGGAAGCCATCTCCACCAGAGGAGCCTTGCCGTAGCTGCCGAACTCCACGATCAGGGTGCCCACGGCCTCCTTCACGCCGCGGCGCATAGCGTCGGTGATGAGAGCCACGGTGCCCTCGTCGCCGGTACCGTACATGACGGTATCCATGATGGGGGCCAGGAAGGCGCGGGGATCAAAGGCATCCCGCTTCTCGTCCAGCAGCTTCCAGATGCCGCCCACCTTGGGATCGTCCTTCAGCTCGGGGTGATCCCGGAACAGCTCCCGGAAGTTGCGGGTAACGGCCAGGCGGATATCGGTATCCACGTTGATCTTGCCGATGCCGCAGGGAATGGCGGCCTTCAGCTCTTCCTTGGAGATGCCGTAGGCGTTCTTAATGTCGCCGCCCAGGGCGTTGATCTCGTTGACGATGTACTGAGGAACGGTGGAGGAACCGTGGGACACCAGCACGCCCTGGATGCCCTCGTGGTTCATGCACTCCTTAATGGCGATGGGGATCTCCTTGCGCAGCTTCACATCCTTGCCCTTGCTGGCGCCGTGCATGGTGCCGTAGCTGATAGCCAGGGCGTCCACACCGGTCTTCTTGAAGAACTCGATGGCGGACAGGGGGTTGGTGTAGGTGGAGTTGGCAGCAAACACATGGTCCTCCACGCCGGCCAGCACGCCCAGCTCGCCCTCCACGGACACGCCGCGGGCGTGGGCATACTTTACCACCTCGCGGGTGATCTCCACGTTCTCGTCAAAGGGCAGAGAGGAGCCGTCGATCATAACGGAGGTGTAGCCGCCCTCGATGGCGGCCACGCAGGAGTCGAAGTTCTTGCCGTGATCCAGGTGGAGCACCACAGGAATGGGGCTGTTGGCGGCAAACTTCTTCACCGCCTCGGCGATGTTGCGGGCGCCCTTCTTCTTGTCCTCCAGGGTGCCGTTGGCGAAGTCCACCCGGCCGCCCATAAAGGCGTTGGCCAGGTCGGCGCCCTGCAGAATGGCGGGAGAGCGGAACATCTCATGGACGGCGATGACGGCCTCGGCCTGGGCAACGGCATTGACGTTGAAGGCTCCCTGGGCATAGCCGTACTTCACAGTGGCGTCCAGCACGGGACGCAGAGGTACCAGAGGCATAACAAATTCTCCTTTACAAATGAAATGGATGTTTAGGAACGGGTATACACAGTGCGGCCGCCCACAATGGTGCGGACCACCTGGCAGTCGGTATCCAGAAGGACCAGATCAGCGTCCTTACCCTGGGCGATCTCTCCCTTACCGGTCCAGCCCATGAGGCGGGCGGGGTTGGCGGTCATCAGGGGCACCACAGTCTCGGCGCTCTTGCCGGTGAACTTCATCAGGTTGCGCAGGGCCTGGGCCAGGGTGAGGGTGGAGCCGGCCCGAACGCCATTGGGCAGCTTGGCGTCTCCGTCCTCCACGATGACGTCGTTGACCCCCAGCTTATAGTTGCCGTCGGGCAGGCCGGCGGCCATGATGGAATCGGTGATGGCCAGCACACGGTCATAGCCCTTGGCCTTCAGGTAGAGGCGGACGGTGCCGGGATGAAGATGGCGGCCGTCACAGATGGCCTCCACATACACGTCGCTCTCCAGGGCGGCGCCGAAAATGGCGGGGTCGTGCTGGTGGAACAGACGCATGGCGTTGCCCAAGTGAGTGCAGGAACGGACGCCGGCGTTCACGCAGGCCATAGACTGGTCGTAGCCCGCGCCGCTGTGGCCCATGGCACACACGATGCCCATGGCGGTGAGCTGAGGCACCAGCTCGGCCACGCCGGGGATCTCGGGAGAGAGAGTCACATAGCGGATGTGGCCGCCGCTGGCCTTCTGATAGCGCTCAAACAGCGCGGCATCGGCGGTATGCATCAGCAGATGCTCCGGCATGGCGCCCTTGTATTCGGTGGACAGGCAGGGTCCCTCCAGGTGGACACCCAGCAGGGCCGCCCCGTCGTAGGGTCCGCCCTCGATGACCTGGCGGGCCTGCTCCAGGCACCAGAGGGTCTGCTCCACCGTATCGGTAAGGATGGAGCACAGCCAGCCGGTAACGCCCTGGCTGGCAAAGAACCGGCCGATGGTGCGCAGGCCTTCCACGTCGGCAGCATTCACGTCCACTCCGGCGGCGCCGTGGGTATGTACATCCAGGAAGCCGGGGACGGCCCGCAGGCCGGTTCCGTCCAGCTCAGGCAGGTTTTTCACATTGTGATAGCCCTGGGTAACAGCGGTGATTTTGCCGTCCTCCACCGCCAGGTCGGCGGGGACGAAGGCGCCGTTCAGGAGAACGGAACCATTTTTCAGATAAAAGGAGCCTTCCATGACGGCGGCCTCCTTAATAGGCCTTCTGGGCAGCGTTGGCGTTGACATACAGCACCGCGTCGGGGTGATTCTGAGCCAGGGTGGCGGGGAACGCGGCGCTCACCTCGCCATAGGCAGCCCGGCGGCACACGGCACGGTGCCAGTCGCGGAACACGGCCAGGCGGATCTTCCTGGCGGAGAGGATCTCCTTCATGCCGATGGTGACGCACTTGTGAGGCATATCCTCCAGAGCACCGCCCAGGTCGCCCACGCAGTTGGTGGCCCGGGTTTCCGGGGAGATGTCCAGCACCCGGGTGGGCAGCTGGGCAAACTGCTCAGCAGTCAGCTCGGGCTGGGGCTCGTTGAAGGCCAGGTGGCCGGTGATGCCGATGCCGCCGAAGGTGACGTCCACGCCGCCCAGCTTCTCAATGAGGGCGGGGATGTGACCCAGGTCGTTGGGGTTGGGGAAAACCCGCTGCTCCTCGGGCATCAGCAGCTCCGGGTCGATCTTGCCGTACACCTCACGGGCCATGAAGCCCCGGAAGGACAGGGGGTCGTCCTTGTCGATCCACTGGCCGTCGTCGGTGAGGTACTCGTCCATGTTGATGAACCAGCAGTTCTTCAGGGACAGCTTCTCACGGTTCACCAGGCGGACAAAGATGGGGTACTGGCCCACAGGGCCCACAGGGCAGATGAACACGGTGTGCTTGCCGGCGGCGTTGTTGGCGCGGATCTCGGCGCACATCTCAGCGGCCAGCTCATAAAAGACCTCACCGGAGTCGCCCAGCTTCACGATAGGCAGCTTGGCGTCCTTGCCCAGCTCCTGGGCGGAAATATGATAGTAATCCATGACGATACTCTCCTTCCGTTATTGAAACAAATGCTCCAGACTCATCTGACGGATCATTTTAACGATCTCCTTGGTACGGGAGCAGCCGAACTTATTGAGCAGGCCCTTGATCTGGGTCTTGACCGTGACCACCTCCACACACCGCAGCTTGGCAATCTCCGCCACCTTCTTGTCCTGAAGAAGGAGCTTGACCAGCTCGTGCTCGGCGGGTGTAAGATGGGCCACATTGTTGATGAAAAAGATGAGGGAACGCTCACTGCGGCGCAGCCGGGCGTACTCCTGCATCACGGTATTCTGGATCCGGGGCTCCAGCTCCGCCCGGCCCTGACTGGCCCGGCGGATATGCTCCAGCAGCTTCTCCTCATCGCAGCCCTTTACCACATAGTCCACCGCGCCGGTACCCATGGCGTTGGTAATCATGTCGTCGGTCTCATGGGCGGTGAGAAAGAGGATTTTGACTTGGGGATATTTCGCGGTGATGATCTCCGCGGCCCGGATGCCGGCGTCAATGGACTCCATCTCGATGTCCATCAAAATCACGTCGCAGGGGGTCTTGGCGGCCAGAGCTACAATCTCCTCTCCGGAGGAGGCGGCGCCCACCATCTCCATATCGTCCTGAGCGGACACCACATCGCAGAAATCCTCCCGCAGCAGGGGCAGGTCCTCCGCAACCATCACACGGATCTTCTCTTCCACGGCAGTCACTCCTTCTGATGGGTGTCATACAGGGGCAGCATAATGAAGAAGCTGGTGCCCTCGTCCGGGCGGCTCTCCAGCCGGAGCCGGCCCAGATGGCTTTTGACGATCTTTCTCACGTAGTACAGCCCCATGCCCCAGTTGTGATTGGTATTCTTGCTGGTGAAAAACGGTTCAAATATCTTGTTCTGCAAATCCAGCGGGATGCCTTTTCCATTGTCGGCAGTTTCCACCACCGTCCACATCCGCTCCGCCCGGACCCGCAGGGTCACCCGGGGTTCCTCCCGACCGGCCTGTACCGCCGCCTCATAGCCGTTGCACAGCAGGTTGCAGACCGCCTCGCTGAGATGGCCCAGATCAGCCAATATTTGTCGATGGGTGCTCAGCTCCACGATCACCGGCTGATCCGGATACTTGCCGTGGAACCGCTCCACCGCGGTAAGTGCCAGCTGATCCACTGTCACCGGGGCGAGCGTGATGGCATTATTTTTGACCGACCGATACAGCTCGTCCATCCGCCTGAGCATGCCCTCATTCAGATCGTTCAGTTGCTGGGCACAGGCCCGAATACGTTCCAGATCCGGCGGATCCTCAGCCAGGGCCCGGGACAGCTTTTTGTGGAGCACCCGGCTGGAGAGCAGCTGATTCTTCACTCCGTGGACAAACACAGATACGCCCATGCCCGCCGCGTCAAATTTTCGCTGGAGAATCAGATCCTGACGGGTGTCATCATAGCTGATCTTGGTGTAGCGCACCATATTGTAGCTGCCCAGCACCACCGTAAACACCGTGCACAGCCCCAAAATGATCCATCCCAGTCCCGGGAGGGTGGAACTGATATAGCTGGTAACACCAAGGCGGATATACTCCGAAATAAACATGTTGTAGATCTGGGCCGGATCCTTGCTGGCATAGAGCAGATAGAGCACCGAAATGCTGAGGAAGCAGAGCAGGATATACCGAAAGTTGCGTTTGAATACCGGCATCGTGGTCGCCCTGTACTCCAACACCATCAGGACCGCAGCCGCCGCCAGGTAGGCCAAAATCCCAACCAGCACCACGTTGATGAGGATGGGCAGGATCCACAAGCGGCCATTGACCACCCTATGGAAGACAGGCGGATAGTAGTAGATCAGCCACAGCGCAGGCGGTAAACATGCCAGTATCCGCAGGCTCTTCAGCCTGCGGCGGAAAAAGGGGATCATTGTAGTTTCCAGAGCGGTCAGTAAGGCAAACAGCGGGAACAGGGACCGGCCGATGGCCACCACATACCCCAGTTTGTTCATGGGCAGCGGTAAAAATTGCAGCCAGGTCTGCAGCTCAGGCACCAGGAAGAGAAAGGCGCGCTGCTGGGCGGCGGTACCGCCCATTTTTGCGATATAGATAATAATGCCCGCCAGCATCACCAGGTTGCATATGCTCATGCCCAGCAGATAGAACGCCAGGATATCCCTTCGTCTCAGAGCCACATATATCGCGGTGACCAGGCACAGGATCAGCACCAGAATCAGCACAGTCCTCCCCCCTATCACCCGCTATTATACCCCGACTCTACCGTTCCTGTAAACACCGGCGGCACAAAAGAGCGCCGGGGCTCCGCCTAACACGGAGCCCCGGCGGGGTAAACGATCATTTACTTGGAGGCGCTGTAGGCGTCATAAGCCTGCTGCATCACGTCGAAGAGCACGTAGTTGTCCACGGGAACTTCCTCGGTGATGGTGCCGTTGTTCAGGAACACCTGCTGCTGGGCCTCATACAGGCTGCGGATGGTGTCGAAGTCGCCCATGCAATCCACGGCGCCCTGCCAGTTGCCCTCACCAACGGAGAGGAGCATGGTATCCTCGGGAGCGTCCAGGTCGGCGGCCAGAGTCTTGGCAACCTCTTCGATGTTGGCGGCGCGATAGACCTCAGCCTTCAGGATGGCCTGGGAGAAGCGGACCAGGATGTCCTCGTTCTCAGCGGCGTACTCGGGAGTGCAGATGAAGCTGGAGGGGAAAGCGGCCTTGTCGGTGTAGTCGTTGTTGGTGCCCAGAACCAGGTAGTCATCGCCCAGGGTCTGCTCCAGGGTCACGGTGTTGGGGGACCAGGTAGCGGCGGCGTCGATCTGGCCGGAGATCAGAGCGGTGGTCATACCTTCCACGTTCATCTCAACGGTGTTGATGTCGTCCATGGTCAGGCCAGCCTCTTCCAGCACGAACTGGAGGATGATCTCGGAGGAGGTACCGGAGGACACGGCAACGGTCTTGCCCTTCAGGTCAGCGGCAGTCTCGATGCCCTTAGCCTTGTTGGCCACCACGGCATCAGCCTGGGACAGCTGGTCGAAAGCAAACACAACAGCGTCGCCCTGGATGCACAGGGAGTGAGCGCCGTGGCCGATCTGGGAAATGTCGATGTCGCCGGAAGCCATAGCGGCGATCTCAGCAGGGCCGCCGGAGAACTGAGAGGTCTCCACGGTCAGGCCAACTTCCTCGAAGTAGCCCTGGTGAATAGCGGTGAACAGGGAAGAAGCGGAACCCAGGTTGGGCATGTAAGCGACGCGGATAGTAGCGGGCTCGTACTCGGTGCCGGGAGTCTCGCTGCTGACAGCATCAGGGGTCCCAGTGTTGGCAGCGGGGCTCTCAGTAGTGTCGCCGTTGCTGCCGCAGGCAGCCAGAGAGAAAACCATACCGCAGGCCAGTGCAAGAGCAAGCAGTTTCTTCTTCATACTCAAAATCCTCCTTAAATTATTTACGTTATCACCATCCGGCGGTGGCCGGAACGACGATCCTTACTTCCGTACGGACAGGTACTCCTGATACACCTGGCTCCAGATGTGGTTCTTCAGCTCCAGGAACCGGGGGCTCATCTTGGTCTCCTGATCGCGGGGATAGGGGATGTCGATGTCCACGATTTCCTTGACGCGACCGGGACGGGCACACATGATGACCACCCGCTGAGCCAGGATGATGGCCTCTTCCACGTCGTGGGTGATGAAGAAGCAGGTCTTCTGCTCCTTCTCCCAGGTGTTCAGCAGCTCCTGCTGCAGCTGGGTACGGGTCTGAGCATCCAGAGCGCCGAAGGGTTCGTCCATCAGCAGCACCTTGGGGTTGACGGCGTAGGCACGGGCGATGGCCACGCGCTGCTTCATGCCGCCGGACAGCTCCTTGGGGTAGGCCTTGGCAAAGCCCTCCAGGTCCACCATCTTCAGATACTTGTGGGCCAGCTCCTCGCACTCTTCCTTGCTCTTGCCCTGGAGCTTCAGGCCGAACTCGACGTTCTTCTCCACGGTGAGCCAGGGGAACAGAGCGTACTGCTGGAACACGATGCCGCGGTCAGGACCGGGACCCTGAACCTCTTTGCCGTCCACCAGCACCTTGCCCTCAGTGGGGGTCTCCAGGCCGCCGATGATATTCAGCAGGGTGGACTTACCACATCCGGAAGGACCCACCACACAAATAAACTCGTTTTCGTGGATGTCCATATCCACACCGTTCAGCGCGATCATCTCGCCATTGCGGCCATTGAACTTCTTGACCACATGGTCGATATGTACCTTTACTGCTGAATTGTTTCCTGCCATCCCGTAAACCTCCTCTCAAGGAATCTCACAATTTTCTCGAAGCAAATACCGATGATGCCCAGCAGGATCACACCCATGAGCACCACGTCCATCTGGTACCAGCCGCTGGCCTGCTGGATCATCATGCCGATGCCCTTGTCGCCGCCCACGATCTCAGAAGCCATCAGAGTGGTCATGGAGGTGGACAGGCCCAGACGGGCGGCTACCAGAATGAAGGGGGTGGAGGCGGGAATGGTGATCTTGAAGAAAATGTCGCTTTGCTTGGCGCCCAGCACCCGGGCGGCCTTGATCAGGGTAGTATCCACGCCCTTGACGCCCTGATAGATGGTAATGACCATCACCAGGAAAGCGGCGATGAAGATAACCGTCACCTTGGCCACCTGGCCGATACCCAGAGCAGCAACGATCAGGAACACGTAAGCCAGAGGGGGAATGTTACGGATGAACTGGATCCAGGGCTCCACCACCCGGCGGAAGGGATCATACCAGGCCATCAGGAATGCCACCGGGATAGACACCACAAAGGCGATGGCGAAACCGGTCAGCACGCGGGACAAGCTGGCCCAGAAGTGACCCAGCAGCACACCGCTGGAAGCCTTGCTCACAAAGGCGTCGATCACAGCCTTGGGAGTTGCGAACACGGCGGGCCACTTGTACGCGGCGAGCAGCCAGATAGCCACGGCCACGGCCAGGGAGATGAGCAGCCATACCCAGTTGGGTATCTTGCTCCAGACAGACGATTTTTTCAGTCTCATGGACACCGAGCCTCCTTTTAGTGAGTCCAGTATACCCAAACTCATGAGTTTTGGTAAGTATGAAGTTTTATCATACTTTTCGCTCTGGTGCAAAAAACGCGGTCGATCTGTCGATCGACCGCGTTAAGTACGCTGTGAGGTTTAAACCAGCCGCGCCATAGAGGGCAGCTCGGGCCCGATAAGGGGCTTGCACCAGCGGCAGAATTCCTCCGTCACGTCGGTGCCGTCGGCGCTGAGGTATTCGGGAAGCAGTACCCGCTCCCCCAGCATGACCTCCTCGATGGGGATGAGGAAGGTCTCACACTGGTAAGGCTCGGTAGACAGCCGGCGGAAGCCCACCATCTTTCCGGTCTCTCCAGCCAGGGCAGCCCGGCAGGCCTCCCGGCCCGCCAGCTCCGCCTCCGCCGCGTCCACCGGGGACTGCCAGGCGATGGAGGCCCGGGCCAGGATGCCCGGCTTCTCACTGCGGGCCTTGATGCCCAGCCGCCGCACGATGAGCTGGGCCAGGTGGGAGGACACATCGCCGAAATAAGTAGAGCGTCCGGTCTGGAAGATGGGAGGCACAATGGGCTTGCCCTCATCGTCGTGGAGGCCCTCGCTGGCCACCACCACGACGCCGCCCAGCTTGCGGTACATATCGCCTACCCGGTCCAGGAACTCGTCCTCATGGAAGGACCGCTCAGGGGGATAGATCAGATGGGGTGCATCGCCTCCCTGCTCCCGGGCCAGAGCGGAGGCAGCGGTGGTCCAGCCGGCGTTGCGGCCCAGGGACTCCAGCACTACCACATGGATCGGCAGGCTGCGCACATCCACACCCAGTTCACGCACGGTGCCCGCCATGTAGCGGGCCACGCTGCCGAAGCCCGGGCAGTGGTCGGTGACCGCAATGTCGTTGTCCATGGTCTTGGGGATACCCATGACCTTGATGCCCTTATCCTTGCAGGCGGCTGCCAGCTTGCCGCAGGCGTCCATGGTACCGTTTCCGCCGTTCATCAGTACATAGCGGATGTTGTGCTGCTCCAGGATCTCCGTCATTCTGGCGTAATCCTCAGCCTCCAGAGCATCCCGGGAGGTGCCGATGGCAGTGGCGGGGGTAGTGGGCAGCAGTTCCAGCTGTGCCTCAGGGATGGTGTTGAAGTCCAGCAGCCGCTCCTTCAGCAGGCCGCCGGTACCGCCAACTGCACCGTAAACATGTTCCACCGCCCCGCTGGCCTGAGCCTCCCGAATCGCGCCGTACAGGGAGCAGTTGAGCACGGCGGTGGGGCCGCCGCCGTGAATGATGATCAGATTCTCTTTCAAAGGATTCCCTCCTCCTGTATATTCTCCTGTTCTTTTTATTATACCGTTTGTCAAAGAGCACCGCAAGGAGGATTTCCTATCCTCCTTTTATGATTTCAGGAGAAATTTGCCACAAAATTGGTAAAGCCTGGCCTCTTTTTTCGGATCATTTCACTCAGGACACGGCCAGATAATTGTAATCATCGAAAAGTACATATGCAATGGTTATGATTGATTCATCCTGGCAGGCCGCTCGTGATGTGAGGTCGATCGAATAAACCAGATTCACGGAGAAATCGCTATGTGGAAAAAGCAGCTCATTGTCACAAATTTGGTACTGCTCCTGCTGGCGCTGACAGCAGGAGCAGCGCCCACCATGGCCGCGGAACCGATGGATGAGGCCATCCTCCATATACCGCCTACACCCCCGCCAAGTAAAAAAGAAAACAGCGCCGCCGGACAGGAGTTTCTGTCCGGCGGTGCTGTTATGTCTGTCAATGCTGTTCCAGATAAGCCAGGATCTGCTCCGCGGTGGGCGGGCAGCCAGGCACCTGGCGGGAGGCGCAGTTGCAGCAGGCACCCACACCCAGCCCGTCAAAGGCCACGCCCTTCCAGCCCTGGCCGATGGCAATGGGCTCTCGGGAGGGGCGGCTGTTGTACAGGGCCCGCACCAGGCTGGCGTAGCAGGCAGAGCAGGCGCTCTTGGCCTGCACGTTCCGGGTGAGAGAGGCCACCTTGCCAGAGGGAGCAGGATAGCTCGCCGCGGCGGTGGGCTGGTTAAGCTGGATGATATCCCCCGCTTCGATCCGGGTAGTACCGGCTCCCCATCCCTCGGCCAGGCCGATGTAGGGCACCTGGTCCAGGTCCAAGCCCATCAGGCGGCAGCCGTAGGCGTCGATCTGCACCGGATCAGATCCCAGCATCATTCGGCCCGTGGGGACGGGGTTTCCGCCCTCCTCAAAGTTCAGGTCGCCGCAAATGCTGTCCACGATGGTCAGGTCGGGCTTGAGGGTGGCAGCTAGGGCGGCGATGGGCTCCATCAGCCCCTCGGCGTGAAAACGCCGCTTCTCCTTGTCAGGCAGGCAGCCCTTGCAGTTTTTCAGGGCGCAGGTCATCACCGTCTGGCAATGGCCCTTGAGCACCGGCAGGTTAATGAGGTAGCCCGCGTCTAGAGCACGGCAACAGATCTCCATGGGCCGGAGGGGCGAATTTACCCGGCGGGTCTTGTCGTGCTTCAGGTCGTAAAGGGGAACGTTGTAACGTTTGCCCACCTCGTCATAACCAGCAGCCCGGAAGGCCCGGCCGGTGTTGTCGCCCACCCAGGACCCCTCAATGATGCTGATATCGGTCACCCCATGGTCCCGCAAGTACTCGATGGCGCCGGAGAGCACCCCGGCGTGAGTGGTGGCTCCGCTCTCAGGAGAGGCCGCCACCACCAGGTTGGGCTTCAGGGCCACCGACGCCCCGGCGGGAATCTGCTTAATGACCTCCGCGCCCTCCATCAGGGCCTTTGTCATCCCATGGGCATCGGTACCGAAGATCTCGTAAATAGAAGGCATAGAAATGCTCCTTTTTCTTGGGTCAGATAAGTCCGCTGTCCTCCCGGCGGAAGTACTCCATGGCCAGCTCAATAAAATAGCGAGCCGCTTTGGAGAGGTAGCGGTTGCGGCGGCAGCACACTGACACATTCCAGGTGGGGCGCTCCGCCAGCCGGAAGCAGGCCACATTCCGCCGGTCCCTGACGTAGTAATAGGGCATGATGGAGCAGCTCAAGCCTTTTTCCACCATGGACACATTGGCCCGGTTGCTGGCCGTTTCCAGAAAGATATCCGGCTTGATGCCCGCCCGCTCGAAGATAGGGTCAATGATCTCTCGCTGAGTGGACTGCCGGTAAATGAGACAGAAGGTCAGATCCCGCAGATGTTTTGCGTCCAGGACCGTAAGGGGCTCACCCGGCGGGGCAGCCAGGGCGGCCAGGGGATGGTCCTGAGGCGTGATGAGGACAAATTCCTCCTTCAGCAGCGTGGTGGAAAGCAGCCCGGGCCGATCCTGGGCCTTAGCCGAAACGAAGCTCAGGTCCAGCTCGTCGTTCTGGAGCATTTCCAGCTGACGGCGGACGCTGATCTCCCGGGGGATCACGTTGATCTTGGGATACCGCTGGTAAAAGAGCGGGTAGACCGACATGAACATCTCCATTCCGCGCTCGGGCGCGAAGGCCAGGGAGAGCGTGCCACGCTGCCGGTCGGCCATGTCGTGGATGATCCGGTAGGCCTCGTTCTTCATGTCTACCATCTGCTTGGCGTAGTCCACGTACACCTTGCCCGCTGCGGTCAGGGCAAAGCTGCCTCTAGAGCGGTAGAACAGCTGGGTACCTAGCTCCTTCTCCAGCTTGAGCAGCTGCTGGTCCAGGGCGGATTGGGTAATAAACAGCTTGGCCGCTGCCTTGCTGATCCCCCCCTCCTGGGCAATGGTCAGAATGTAATTCATCTGCTTGATATCCAAGTCCCACCCCTCCTGTCTCTGGAAAAAAACGCCCCCGGTCCCGCAGGGAGATCGGGGGCGGTCGGCTCTTCACCCTCAGCGGCGGATGAGGAGCACTGCCACGTCGTTCACATTGGTACCGGTGGCTCCGGTTACGATGAGCCCACCGCAGGCATTGAGCGCGGTATAGGCATCGTTCTGCCGCAGCACATCAAAGATCCGCACGCCCTGACCGGCCAACAGATCCCGGGTACCGCCATCCACAAAGCCGCCTGCGGCGTCTGTGGGGCCGTCGGTGCCGTCGCTGCCTACGGAGAACACCGCGGTGTCCTTCAGGCCGGCGATCCCTTCGGCGGCAGCCAAGGCCAGTTCCTGATTCCGGCCACCCTTGCCCTTGCCCGTCAGGTGGACCACCGTCTCGCCGCCGGCCAGGAAGGCCAGAGAGCGGTCGGTGTTCTGATGGGACTGGGCGATGGAGGCCAGGAAGGAACCCGCCTCCCGGGCCTCACAGGTGAGGCAGTCGGTGAGCACCACCGGCTCGTAGCCCAGTTCCCGGCAGGCGGCCGCGGCGGCGGAGCACAGCTCCCGCACGCTGCCGGTGATGACGGTATGGACATTATCCAGCGTCTTGGGGGTCTCCCGGTCCAGGCAGCCCGCCGCCTCCTCAGAGAGGGGCAGGTTGTACTTCTCCGCGATGGCCTTAGCATCGGCGCAGGTGGAGGAGTCCGGATAGGCCGGGCCGGAGGCGATCATGTCCAGAGGATCCCCAATGATGTCGGAGAGCACGATGGAACAGACCTGGGCGGGAGCGCAGTGCTGGGCAAAGCGCCCGCCCTTCACGGCGGAAAGCCGCTTGCGGATGGTGTTCATCTCCACGATGTCCGCCCCGCAGGCCAGCAGGCTCTGGGTGATCTTCTGCAGCTCCTCCTGGGGGACCAGGGGAGCCTCAAACAGGGCGGAGCCGCCGCCGGAGAGCAGGAAGAGGACCATATCCTCCTCCGTCAGATCCTGGGTCAGGGCCAGAGCCTCCTCCGTGGCAGAAAAGGTGTCGTCATCGGGGACAGGATGGCCCGCCTCCCGGATGATCAGACTGCCGATGGGACCCTGAGCATGGCCGTGCTTGGTGATGACGATGCCGCCGCTCAGCTTCTCCCCCACGCAGTCGTAGGCGGCGCGGGCCATGGACCAGGCCGCTTTGCCCACGGAGACCAGCACCACCCGGCCGCTGGCCAGGGGGATCTCCTTCAGGGCCCGCCGCACCGCCGCGTCGGGCTGTACGGCAGTGATGGCCCGGGCAATGATCTGATCACAATCGTTTCTCAGTTTCATACCGTTCCTCCATGGATGCCTTTGATAAGGCTCAGATCAGGCCCGCCTCATGCATGGTGCGGCGGAAGCCTTCTTTGGCGGGGCCTTCGGGGGTGGGCAGGTTGGGCAGATAGGGCACGCCCACGTCCCGGCCCCGGAGCGTGGCCATATCCTTGGCGGCCACAGGGAAGCTGGCGGGGTCCATAGCCAGCCGGACGGGGTTCAGCTTGAACTGAGCCTCCAGGCTGCCCTTCAGATCCCCGGCCACGAACTTGTTGTACACGTCGGTGATCAGCTCGGGCATAAAGTTGGCGGCAGTGCACACGCCACCCACGGCGCCGTGGCACAGGCTGGCGTACAGCAGGGTATCCTTACCGCCGAACACCTTGAAGTTCACGTCACGGGTGCGGCGGATGAACTCGCTGGTGAGGGTGATATCACCGCTGGTATCCTTCATGCCCACAATGTTGGGCACCTGATGGGCCAGCTCGTCAATGAGCTGAGCGGTCAGGGTGTAACCCACGCGGCCGGGGTTATTGTAGAGCAGCATGGGAGTGTCGGGCACGCTTTCGGCAATGGTCTTAAAGTGCTGGAACAGCTCAGCATGGGTGGGCTTGAGGAACATGGGCTGGAGCACGCTGACGCTGGCGGCACCATTGGCTACCGCCATCTTGGCCAGACGGCAGCACTTCTTGGTGCTGATAGCGCCGATGCCGAAGTACACGGGGACGCGGCCGGCGGCCTGGTCCACCATGATCTTCAGACCCCGCTCCATCTCGTCCTCTTCCACCATGTAGAACTCGCCGTTGCTGCCGAAGGCCAGGATGCCGGACACTCCGCCGTTGATGACGTAGTCCACCTGGTCCCGCATCTTGGCTTCGTCGATGCACTCATTTTCGTCGATGGGGGTCAGAATGGGCACTACCACGCCCTTGATAAAATCGGTATTCATGACAGGTTCCCTCCCCTTCTGCCGGTTCGGGTCCCCTTACAGGGACTCGATGCCGGTCAGCTTCTTGTAGTACTTGATGATGGAGCTGTGGTCGTCCTGGCCGCAGCCGTTGTTGTGCAGCCACTGGAAGATCTCCTGCACAGCGGCGGTCATGGGCAGGGGGGAACCCACGGTGTGGGCGCAGTCCAGAGCGTTGTTCAGGTCCTTGATGTGCAGGTCGATCTTGAAGCCAGGCTTGTCGTTGCCCTCGATCATCATGGGAGCCTTGGCGTTCATGACGGTGGAACCGGCCAGGCCGCCGCGAATGGCCTCAAACACCAGCTGGGGCTCCACGCCGGCCATCTTGGCCAGGGTCAGGGCCTCGGACAGAGCCTGGATGTTGCAGGCCACGATGATCTGGTTGGCCAGCTTGGTGGTGTTGCCGGCGCCGACCTCGCCGCAGCGGACAACGGAAGCACCCATGGCGCCCAGCAGATCCTTGTACTTGTCAAAGACCTCCTGCTTGCCGCCCACCATGAAGGACAGGGTGCCGTCGATAGCCTTGGGCTCGCCGCCGGACACAGGGGCGTCCAGCATCTCGATGCCCTTCTTGGCCAGCTCAGCGGCGATCTCCTTGGAGGCCACGGGGTTGATGGAGCTCATGTCGATGAACACGGTACCGGGCTTCATGTGAGCGGCCACGCCGTCCTCGCCCAGCATCACGGCCTTGACCTGGGGGCTGTTGGGCACCATGGTCAGGACCACGTCGCAGGTCTCGCCGATCTCGGCGTTGGTGGCGGACTTGGCGCCGGCGGCCACCACTTCGTCCACAGCGGCCTTGTTCAGGTCGCTGACAGTCAGGTCATAGCCCGCCTTCAGCAGATTCTTCGCCATGGGCTTACCCATAATACCAAGACCAATCAGTCCGACTTTCATAGTAATTTCCTCCTAAATATTGAAAAATAGAATTTATCCAAACGGGTCATTCAAAGAGCGGCCACGTTTTTGGTGATGATGACGTTGGCGCCCAGGCCGCACACGTCGGGCAGGACCACCTGTCCGATGGTGGTGGGCGCTTTGACATGGAGCTTGTTGATGGCATCCATGACAGTGAAAATATCCTTCTTGGGGATGGGGTGGTCCAGACGGACGCTGACCAGAGGCAGCTCGCCCCCCTCCACGGGGATGCTGGTAGCGATGTTGCGCCGGGGATCGGTGAGCTCCTGCCGGACGTAATCCTTGCCCTTGGGGCAGGTGGCGCCCTCTATGGAGCGCACGTCGGTACCCTCATACTCGGCGGTAATCTCACAGCCGTTGGGGCAGATAATGCAGGTAAAGGTCCGCTTCACTGTACGCTCACCTCCAGATCTCCCTCGGTCTCCAGCTTCTCCGCAGGTACGGTGAGCTGGATCATCTCGGCGGGCAGGGCCTTGGGGAATTTCCGCCGCAGGACCTCCCGGCCGTTCTGAGTGACGGTGAGGGTGACTCCCTTCAGGGGCTTGCGCACTCTCAGGGAGAGGGTGAAGCTCCGGGTACCGCTGATCCGCTGGGGAATCACATGGCCCACATTGGCGCCAGTTTTCACTTCCAGGGGGCAGGCGGGCAGGGAGCCTTCCTTCAGGTACTCCGCCGCCGCGGACGCCAGGGCCTCCGCCTCCAGGGAGACGAAGTCCACCAGGTCGTGGACGTGGAGCACGTTGCCGGCGGAGAATACGCCGGGGATGCTGGTCTGATAGTGCTCATCCACAAAGGCGCCCTTGGTGCGGCCGTCCACCGCCAGGCCGGAGCCGTTAGCGATGTCCCCAGCGGGGATCAGGCCCACCGAGAGAATGAGGGTGTCGCAGTCCACCCGTTCCTCGGTGCCGGGGATGGGACGGAACTGTTCGTCCACCTGGGAGATGGTCACGCCCTCCAGCCGCTCCCGGCCGTGAATATCGGTGACGGTGTGGCTCAGGTGGAGAGGGATGTTGTAGTCGTTGAGGCACTGCTCGATGTTCCGGGGCAGGCCGCTGGGATAGGGCTGGACCTCGTAGACGCCCTTCACATGGGCCCCTTCCAGGGTCATGCGCCGGGCCATGATGAGGCCGATGTCGCCGCTGCCCAGGATGACCACTTCCCTGCCCACCATCAGGTTGCGCAGATTGATGTACTCCTGAGCCACGCCAGCGGTGTAGATGCCGGCGGGACGGCTGCCCGGAATGGCCAGGGCGCCCCGGGTACGCTCCCGGCAGCCCATGGTCAGGATCACCGCGTCGCCCTGGAGCTTCTTCAGCCCGGCGGGACCGGAGGCGGTGACGGTGCGGTCGGCCTCCAGAGAGAGGACGGTGGTATCGGTGAGACAGGTGATGCCCAGCTCCTCCGCCTGGTCCACAAACCGCTGTGCGTACTCCGGGCCGGAGAGGGTCTCTCCGAACCGGGTCAGGCCGAAGCCGTCATGGATGCATTGGCGAAGGATGCCGCCGGTGCGGTGCTCCCGCTCCAGCACCACCACATCGTCAATGCCCTTCTGCTTGAGCTGAATGGCGGCGGCCAGGCCGGCGGGTCCGCCGCCGATGACCACTGCCTGATGGCGTTCCACGTTCATGCCCGGTCCCCTCCTTTCACCGCGCCGGTGAACATCCAGGAGCCGGCGGGCCCCAGGTCGATGTCCTTAAAGTCCTCACCCAGCTCCTTATGGAGGGCCTCGGTGATGCGGGTCTCACAGTAGCCGCCCTGGCAGCGGCCCATGGTGGCGCGGGTGCGCACCTTGACGCCGTTGACAGTGTGGACCCCCAGAGGGTTGTGGATGGCCTGGAGGATCTCGGCCTTGGTGACCTTCTCACAGCGGCAGAAGATCTCGCCGTAATCCGGATTCTCCGCGATAGCGGCTGCCCGCTCCTCGTCGTTCATGTCGGCGAAACGGCGGATACCGTGGCGGACGGGGTCGAAGTCGGGGTTGGGCTCCAGCGTCTCCCGCTGGGCAATGATGGCCACGGCCCGGCGGGCCAGCGGCAGTGCGGAGGTCAGGCCGGGAGACTCGATTCCCACCAGGTTGACCACGCCCGGCACCTCGTCCCGGCACTCCAGCACAAAGTCCTGCACCACCCCGGTCTCGGGGTCGATGCGCTTGGGCCGGATGCCGGCAAAGTTGCGGATGAAGTAGCTGCGGTCCATGTGTTTGAACATGCGGGAACCGCTCTCGATCAGGCCGTCCATGGCAGCCCGGGTGGATTCATAGTCCTGGAAATCCCGGGCCAGCTGGCTGTCAGGACCCACCAGCACGTTGCCGTCCACTGTGGGGGTGGCGTGGGTATCGAAGGTGTTATCCGGATTGGGGGCGGGATAGACGGGGATCTTGGCGAACTGCCCCGCCAGCTTGTCAAGGACGAAGTACTCGCCCTTCACCGGCTTGATAACGTAGCCGGGGATGCCCAGCTGCTCGCTGACCACAGCGGAGTTGAGGCCCGCGCTGTTCACCACCCAGCGGGTGAGGAAATCACCCTTGGTGGTGTGGAGCAGGTGGGTGCCGTCGGCCTGCTTGGTCTCGCCGGTAAAGGCACAATTCAGGTGGTACTCCACACCGTTGTGGACGGCATTTTCCGCCAGAGCAATGGTGTAGAGGAAGGGGTCCAGGATGCCGCTGGCCGGACACCACATGGCGAAGTTGCCGCCGGCGCTGGGGTCCAGCTCGTCCATCCGGGCCCGGTCGATGATCTCCAGGCCCTTGACGCCGTTGGCCTCGCCGCGGGCCATGAAGTTCTCCAGACGCTGCCGGTCCTCGTCGGTAAAGCCCACGATGAGCTTGCCGGTGCGCTTGAAGGGCACGTCCAGCTCGGCTGCCACCTGGTCAAATTCCTGGTTGCCCTCCACGGCACAGATGGCCTTGAGGGTACCGGTCTTGTAGAGGAACCCGGCGTGGAGCATGCCGGTGTTTCGCCCGCTGGTCTGGGTACAGACGTCGCTCTCCTTCTCCAGCACGGCGATGCGCAGCTTGTACCGGGAGAGCTCCCGGGCAATGGCGCTGCCCACTACGCCGCCGCCGATGATGACGACGTCATAAGTCTGCTGCATACAGGTCATTCCTTTCTTAATTAAAGGAATAGGGTCAGGATAGGCACCGTGACCAGGCTGGTCAGGGTGGAAATAAACACACATTTGGAGGCAAACTGGGCATCCGCCCCGTATTTCTGGGCCAGAATGGCGGTGGTGGAGCCGATAGGCATGCCGGTGATAACCACGCTCACCCCAATGGTGAGGGGGTCCAGGCCCAGCAGCCGCAGGGCCACCAGGCAGATGCCAGGCAGCAGGAACTGCCGCACCGCCACCAGGTAAAAGCTCTTGGGATCTAAAACGGTCTTCAGCGGCACGTCGGCCAGGATGGCGCCCACCAGGGCCATGGCCATGGGAGAGGTGCAGCCGCCCAGATTGTCTACCGCGGTATCCACGAAGTGGGGCAGCGGGATCTGGAAAATCATCCGGATCAGGCCCACCTCCACGGCAATGATGCCCGGGTTGAGCATTACCTTTTTGACAGCCTCTTTGAAGTTGGCCTTTGTAAACAGGGAGATACCGGCGCTCCACATGAGGATGCGGGTGGGGATGATGAACAGGGAGCCCAGGAACAGTCCCTCGTCTCCGTAGGCCCCGCTGACCACCGGCAGTCCGGCAAAGCCGGAGTTGCTCACCAGGGTGCCGTACTGGAGGATGCTCTTTTCCTCATAGGGGAAGCGGTTGTAGAGCACCTTGCCCAGCAGCAGGGCCACGCAGGCCATGCCAGTGGCAATGATCAGCGCCACCGCTCCCTGTTTGAGGGCATCCAGACTGAACTCCATATTGAAGGATTCAAAGATCATACAGGGCAGGGTGACGAACACCACGAAGTCGGTGAGCTTATCACGGGCCACGTCATTGAAGATGCCCTTTTTCCTGCAGTAGAAGCCCACCGCCATGTAGATAAACAGGACGGTCTGGACGTCCACCATTTTGAAAAAGCTTTCCATCTCAGCCCTCGATGGGGGTAAGCAAGGCCCCCTGCCCGTCGAATTCCAACTCCTCCGGCTCCGATACCGCCTCCAGGCCGGACCACTTCCCTGCCTTTACATCCTCATAATAGGCCTCGCTGAGCATGATGCTGCCGATATGCAGGCTGTTGGGGATGCGGATGACGCGGGGATTGTTCTGGTCAATGCCGTTGCAGGTGCGGATGCACATTTGGATGGCCTCCTTGTCGGTGGCCACGATGCAGGGGATGCGGGCGGAGGTAAGTACGGTAGAGGTGATGCAGTTGGGATACATCATCTCCAGGTCGATCTTGTCAAAGAACCGCTTGGTGATCACGTTGGCCAGGCCCACACCCAGAGAATTGCCATGGCTGGCCTCGCTCAGGTCCAGGAAACAGGTGCGCTGAACTTTTACACCGCCATGGGCGTACTCGGTGGAAAAAGTGCCGGTGATATTGGGATCTACGCCGGTGCCCGAGTAATTCTTGCCGGTCTCGTCCACAACCAGCACGTCACACTCCCCCACCAGCAGGGAGGGCATGTGGGCAAAAGCCTCTTTCAGCAGCTCCGGCTCCCGGTCCAGGATATCGCCCTTATCAATGGCCTCCAGCTTCCAGGTCTGGTCGTAGGCGTTCTCCAGACAGGGAATTGCAAACAGAATGGGGGCCTTCTCCAGGGCCACCTTGGCCATGGAGGGAATATTTTTGCCGATCTTGCCCATGCCCTCAGCATGGACCCGCTCAGCTCCCTTCTGCTTGCCCAGACCCACCGTCATCATCTTGCAGGGACCGCTCTCATAGGGTCCCCGGAAGGCGTTGTGAGGCTTCAGGCGGCAGGAGAGGATGATGCCGTCGGCATTATAAGCATTTTTGTCCATATACACCGGCATGCCGGTGTCGGAGACCCCCAGCTCCACTACCTCCATGCTGCTGCGGATCTCGCAGCCCATGGTCTCGGGGGTGATACCGTAGCCCGCCAGGATGTCCAGCTGACCCTGGGCGGTGGCGCCGCCGTGGCTGCCCATAGCAGGTACGATAAAAGGAGTGGCTCCACGGGATTTAACAAAGTCCACCACCGCTTTGGTGATGATATCCACGTTGGCGATGCCCCGGCTTCCGGCAGTAATGGCGATCTCCATGCCGGGCTGCACTTTGGAACGGAAGGGCTCCCGGTCCAGCTGTTCCGTCACAGCTGCGGGGATATCCGCCGGCTCAATGTGCTCCTGGGGAAAGATCTGCCGGGCCCGGAACATCCGGGGAATAGGTACGCCGGCCAGAAGCTGGGAGACTACGCCTCCCTGTTTGATTTCCATTGGCTTCCGCCTCCTTAAGCGTCAAGTGCGCCTATGGCTCCCGCCGGTATAGCCCGGCGGGAGCCTGGTGCGGACATATCTGTTTAGGTAATAGGCGCGGGGTTGAAGATGCAGATGTCGTTGTGGAAGCCGTACTGGTCGGAGTAAGGTTTCTTCACGCCACTGGCTACATCCAGAATGAGCTCGAACAGCTCGGTGCCCACGTCGGCAATGGTCTTTTCACCGGTGGCGATGGGACCGGCGTTGACGTCGATCATATCGAACCAGTGCTCCTTCATCTCGTTGCGGGAGCAGACCTTGATGACGGGGGCGGCGGCCAGACCGTAGGGAGTGCCCCGGCCGGTCATAAAGACCTGGAGGCCGATGCCGCTGGCCAGCTGGCAGGGTCCGCAGACGATGTCGCTGGCGGGGGTGGCAGCGTAGATCAGGCCGTGCTTGCTGGGCTTCTCCGCCGGGGAGAGGACCTCCTCGATGGGGGCAGTGCCCGACTTGGCGATGGAGCCCATGGCCTTCTCCACGATGTTGGCCAGACCACCTTTTTTGTTGCCGGGGGTGGGGTTAGCATCACGGTCCACGCCGCCAGCCTCCAGGTAGTCATCATACCACTTCATCTCAGCGGCCAGCTTGTCGCGGGTGGCCGCGTCCCGGCAGCGGGCGGCCAGCAGATGCACGCCGTCCCGCACCTCGGTGACCTCGCTGAACATGACGGTGGCTCCGCCCTTTACCAGCATGTCGGCGGCATAGCCGGCGCTGGGGTTGGCGGTGAGGCCGGAGAAGGCGTCGGAACCGCCGCACTGCATGCCGATGAGCAGCTCGCTGAGGGGCAACTCCTCACGGCGGCGCTGGTTGAGCTTCTCCAGCTTCTTTTCAGCCATATCCATCAGGGCCTGCATCATAGCGTCATGGCCCTTGTAGTCCTGGAGGGTGAGGGTATTCTCAGGGGTGATGTCCTCGGGGGGCAGCACCATGTCATAGGTGAGCTTTTCGCAGCCCAGGCCCACCACCATCAGCTCCCCACCGAAGTTGGGGTGGCGGATGAGGTTGGTCACCGCCCGGATGGGGATGTGAGCCTCCCGGGCCTTGATGGCCACGCCGCAGCCGTAGGGGTGGTTGATGGCCACCACATCATCCACATTGGGATACTTGGGCAGCAGCTCCTTCTTGATGCGCTCCACCGCCACGTTGACCACACCGGCAGCGCACTGCACCGTGGTGACGATACCCAGCAGATTGCGGGTACCGGCAGGGCCGGTCTTGTTGCGGTAGCCCATCCAGGTGGTGCGGGTGGGGCTGGGCAGGTCCTCCTTGGCTACCAGATTGGTGCCGAAGGGCATGTTGTCCACAGAGGGGCTTTCAGGCAGATCCAGCATATGCTCGTTGATCCAGGCGCCCACGGGGATGTCGTCCTTAGCGTAGCCCAGTACCACGCCGTAGCGGACTACCTCGCCCCCCTTGGGGATGTCGGTCAGGGCAATTTTATGGGCCTGGGGAATTTCCTCCCGGGTGACCACGCCAGGCATGACCTGGGTCCCCTTGGCGATATTTTCCACCGCAATGGCCACATTGTCAATGTCCTTTACTTTGATGTACAGCGGTGCGCTCATATCCATACTTCCTTTGGATTACTTCTTTTCGGAGAGTTCCTTCTCCTGACGCTTGGCCTTACGGTTATCCAGAACAGCGTAGACGATGGAGAGGATGATCAGAGCCCAGATGACCCAAGCCATGGGCCGCACGAACAGGCCGGTGAGGTAGCCGTTGTAAGCGGTGAGCACCTGGATGAAGTAGTCCTCCAGGTCGCCGCCCAGGATGAAGCCGATGAGGAAGCAGGACACGGGGAAGTGGAACTTCTTGATGAGCAGGCCCACGATGCCGAACAGCAGCAGGCACCACACGTCAAACATACGGCCGTTCAGGGTGGCATAGGCGCCCACGGTGCACATCATGAGCACCACAGGATACAGCCGCTCCTGGGGGATCAGGATGATCTTGGCCAGCAGCTTGATGGGGAAGAACATAACCACATACATCAGGATGTTACACACCAGCAAGGCAACCAGGATGGTGTTCCAGATTTCGGGGTTGTTGGTGATGAACAGGGGGCCCACCTGGATGCCCTGGAGCATGAAGGCGCCGATCAGGACAGCGGTGGTGGAGTCGCCGGGGATGCCCAGGCTCAGCAGGGGCACCAGAGCGCCGCCGGTCAGGCCGTTGTTGGAGGACTCGGAAGCGATCAGGCCCTCAGGCACGCCGGTACCCAGCAGCTCGGGATGCTTGGACCAGCTCTTGGCCTGGGAGTAAGCGATCAGGGAAGCGGCGGAACCGCCCACGCCGGGGAGGATGCCCATGAAGGTGCCCAGCAGGGCAGAACGGAACACATTGATGACCTGGCCCTTGAAGTCCCGGGTGAACTTGAACTTCACCTCGTTGCTGATGCCTTTGGTGTCATCCTTGGAGTAGGAGGCATGCATACCCGTCTCACACTGCTCCAGCATCTCGGAGATAGCGAACAGGCCGATGAGCACGGGGAACAGCTGGAAGCCGCTCTGCATCTCGCTCTTAATGAAATCGGGCACCATGCGGTACTCGTTGTTGACAGAGAACTGGTTCATCATGGCCACCAGCACACCCAGCATGCCGATCCACAGGCCGCGGAGCATCTGGCCCCGGGACAGAGCGGCGATAACGGTGAGGGCGAACAGGATGATGAGGAACTTCTCCACGGCGGAGAACTTGATGGCCCAGCCGGCCAGGATGGGGGTGAACAGAGCCAGGACGACCAGAGAGATCATGCCGCCGAAGAAGGAAGAGGTAACGCCGATCTTCAGAGCACGTTCACTTTCGCCTCGTGCCGCCATGGGGTTGCCGTCGAAGGTAGTACACACCGACGAAGGCGTGCCGGGGATGTTGATGAGGATGGCGGGGACTAGACCGCCGGAAATACCGCCCACGTACAGGCCCATCAGCAGGTACAGGGCCATCTCCATGGAGTAGGCATAGGTCAGGGGCAGGAAGACGGCCACAGCCATGGTGGCAGTCATACCGGGGATGGCGCCGAAGATAATGCCGATCACGACGCCGAACAGGGCCACGGCGATGTATTCCGGGCCGATCACAAAAGGAAGCTCAAATCCCATGAATTACACCAGCCTTTCTTAGTAGAGGATGAAGCCCAGGGCCGGGATCTCGATGGTGCAGATGCCGGAGGGCAGGGTGATGGCGAACAGGGTACCGAATACCAGGCTGATAACCACACAGGCCACCACGGAAATGATGATGCTGGTCACATGGTACTTGGCGCTTTTCATCTGCTCCTTGTTGGCAAACAGGGTGTTGAACAGGAACAGAGCTACGATAGAACACACGGTGAAGCCGATCTTGTCCAGCAGGAAGAAATAGACAAACATCAGAGCGAGACAGCCCCAGAATTTCACCTTATCATAGTTCTCTGCAAAAAAGCGGCCGGGCTTGGCAAAGAAGCCCTTGCCTGCCTTTACGCGGGCCCGTCCCTCCAGGACGATCAGCAGCACACCCAGGATCACCAGAATGCCGATGGTGATGCTGGGGAAGATCCAATGCTGGGTCGAATAGACCACATTGATGCGCATCTTGTTACCTCTCTTTCTCGATCATTACGGGAAGCGCCCCGCCGAAACGCCAACCACCGGTCGGGTTTCAGCGGGGCGCCATTTTAGGTCTGAATTAGGTCAACTCGTTGAGGCCGGGAGCCACGTCGATGATCTGCTGAGCGATCTCGCTCTTCTCAGTGATGAACTGACGGGAAGCCTCCAGATCAGCCTCCTCAGCGGTCACGTTGCTGTACATCAGGTTGGCCATCTCAGCCTGGAAGTCGGGGTTCTCGCACACCTTCTGCATGGCAGCGGTGATCTCATTCAGGATACCCTCGTCCATATCCTTGGGGAACAGCATGAAGAAGTCCTTGTTGAAGTCGAAGGGCTCGCCGTTGAAGGTGATGCCGTCGTCAGCCATGGAGATGACGCCGCTGCCTTCCAGGTTGCCGCAGGTATCGAACAGCTTCATAGCCAGCTGGGCGTCCACGCCCTCCTTGGTGAACTCCACGCAGGAGGAGTAGTCAGCGTAGATGATGTCGGCGTTGCCGTCCCACAGGCGCTGCTTCTTCTCGTCGGTGGTGCCGCCAACCAGAGCCTTGATGCGGGAAGCCACGTCGTCACCGTACTGCTCCTTCACCCACATGTACCAAACCACGAAGTCCAGGTGAGAAGCGGAGCCAGACTCGATGTTCACGCGCAGCTCCTCAGACGGGTTGTCCTTCAGCCACTGAGCAGCCTCGCTCAGGTTGTTGTAGGGAGCGTCGGCATGGGCCACGAAGCAGCCGCCGGGGTTCACGCCAATGCGGGGACCGACGGTCAGGTTGTCCAAGGAGTACTCCTCACCCACAGCGCCGAACAGCACGCTCAGGTAAGCCATGTCGTGGAACATCATGATGGTGGTGCCGTCGCCGTCAGCCTTGCTGATGGCGTCCAGAGCCTGAGCATTGCCCACGGCGTCGACCTTGCCGTTGAAGCCCATCTCTTCGCCCAGATAACGGGTAACCATGTCGGCGATCATGTAGGAGTCGCCGCCGGTGGAGGTGGAACCGATAACCACGCGGACGCGCTTGCCCTTCAGGCTGCTCTCGCCGGAGGCGTTGTTGGCCTCGCCGGTCTGCTCGGTGCCGGGATCGCCGGTGTTGTCGGCGTCGTTATTGCCGCTGCTGGTGTTGCCGCAGCCGGCCAGCAGGCCGACCGTCATGGACGCTGAGAGGAGCAGTGCAACCAGTTTCTTGAACTTCATTGTGCAATCCTTCCTTTCGTTCTTTCACATTCACACTGTATTGGGTTTCGCTTGGGAAAAGGGTCTGCTTCACTACCGTGCTCATATGATAGCAAAAGCACACCTTTCTTTCTATTCGCAAATAGCCTTGAATCTCTCCCCCAAAATTAGAATTTTTGTTCTTATTTCATATCATTGCAACTATTATTTCATTCTGTCCCCTATTACGTTTCATTCTTGAAATATTTTTTCCACACATTTCGGAAGATTTTAGTGCTTTTTTCGTTCTTTTTCTATTTTCTAAAAATTAGAGTGTTTAAAATCAGTAAAACTGCACAAAAGCAACTCACTTTATTGTCAATTCTCTTACACTTGTGTATTCTTTTCTAATTTGATACACTGGACATGACGCAGCAGTCGTTTGAATAAAAGGAGCGTGTACAAATGAAAGAGATGAAACAGGGACTGCTGGAGTCCCTTTCCGCCCAGTACAGGCGGCTGCGCCTGCTCTACCTGGTCTATCTGGCCGCTGCCGTTCTGGCTCTGATCTTCTTCTTTGTGGATAAGCGGGTTACACTGGTACTGATCGCCGCCAGTCTGATCTTCCACCTGGTGGTGGTGCGGCGCTGTTCCAAAGCCTACTGCCTGGCTTTCGTCCACACCTGCCTGCAGAGCACCTTTGAACGGGTGCTCCAGAACGCCAAGCACACGCCGGAATCTCCCCTGGATCCGGAATCGCTGCGGCAGGTGCGGTTGGTGGCTTCCAACTCCGCTAAGGGCTCCGTTTTGGTCCGCGAAGGTGGTACCGGTTCTTATCGAGGCCGTGCCGTGGCCCTGAGTGATGCGGGCTTCACCCATACCTTTGATATGGCGGGCAAGCGGCACCACGAATTTGTCATCGGCGCCTGGGTAACGGTGGCACTGGACCACGATACCCGTCTGGACTGCCGGCTGATCCACCCCAAGGTGATGATGAAGGACTCCCGGGATCCCTATTTCAGCGGAGAGCGGGACCTCCAGCAGGTGGTGAGCGGCCTGCCCGAGTGGATGAGCCGGGACGGCTGGCTGGTGCTGCGGCCCCGCGAGACACCGCAGCTGCCCGACGGAACTTTCCTCAGCGCCCTGCGCACCCTGGCAGGCAAGACCGACCGGCCTCTGGCCGTGTGTATTCAGGGGGATAAGCTCCACGTCTATGTGACCAACCGCATTCTGGGCCAGAAGGTGAGCAGCCGGGTGGCCCCCAGCCAGGCGGTAGTGGATACCGACTTCTTCCCCGAGCTGAGTGGGATCCTGAAACTGTCCGATGTTCTGTAAAACAAGTGCAAAAAAGTGCCGGCCCCGTGGGGGCAGGCACTTTTTTGTTCAACGCTGGTAATGGTCCCGAATGCCGTACTGCTTCATTCGACGCCAGAGGGTAGTCTTGCTCATGCCCAGCTCAGCCGCCGCCTCCGCCCGGCTGCCGCCCCAGCGGGAGAGGGCGGCGATAATCCGAGCCGCTTCCTCCGACGGAGGCTGCTCCTGAGACTCGGTGACAGGAAGATCACCGGGATACAGCTCCTCCAGCAGGTCCCGAACATAACCGTCCTTCACGGTACGGGAGGGGGCGGTGAGGGACATCCGCTCCAGGAACGTGCGCAGCTGGATATAATTGCCCGGCCAAGGGTAATCCATCAGCACCTTCCTGGCCTCCTTGGTAAGCACCACATAGCGGTTAAACTTGGTGACACAGTCATCCAGGCACATGCTGATCGCCTGCTCCAGATCGTCCGGCCGGGTGCGCAAAGGCGGCAGTGTGAGCCGCTGGGGGGAGAGAATATAGCCCAGCTCCGGCAAAAAGCTGCCGTCGTTCATCCGGGGCAGCTCCATGTCGGAGGTGGAGACGATCACCCGCACGGAAACAGGCTGCGGCGCCGGCTCACCAGCCAAATGCACCACATTCTCCCGGATCAGGCGGCAGAGCACATGCTGGCCGCCCTGTTCCAGATACTCCAGATGGTCCAGATAGAGGGTTCCGGTGTCCGCGTCCTTGGCCGCCCGGGACAGCGCTTTCCACAGCTCCTGCCAACCCGCTCCGCAATCAAAGGTGACAAAAGGACCTTTGGAGCAGGGACTGGCGTTGTGGATGCTCTGGGCAAACAGAGATTTGCCGCTGCCTACCTCCCCCCGGAGGAAAATTGGCTGGGTGGTGCCGGCAAAACTGCGGGCCAGACGCACCACCCGGGCCATCTCCCGACTGGTATGGTTCACATCCTCAAAGCGGCCGTAAGCCAGGTAGCGCTGGAGGCGATACCGTTCCCGCAGAGCCCGTTCCCCCTGCCGCTCCATCTTGTGCATCTCGTAGAAGGAGAAGATCATCCCCTCCTCCGCTCCCCAGTCAGTCACCGGGGCGGCGTTGGCCACCACATGGACCCCGGCTACGCTGAGCACCGAGAAGTAGAGCTCCTGGTGTTTGGCCAGGGCGTCGGTCCACAGATCCTGATCCTCCTGCGGCATGAGTGCAGACAGAGGCTGGCCTACCAGCTGCTCCCGGTCCAGGGAGAGGATCTTGCAGGCCATATCATTACTCCGGGTAATGACACCGGCGGCATCCAGCTCGATGATGCCATTGAAGGAGTAGTCCAGCAAAACCTGGAGGTGCGCGGTGTTCCGCCGCTCGGCGTCGGAGGCGAAGCCCACGCTGCGGGCGTTGCGCAGACTGGTGCGCAGGGAGTCCTCCGTACCTTCAAAAAACAAGGTCCGCTTGCCCAGGCGGCGGCAGCAGGCGTTGACGAAATCGCCGCCCAGGATTACATCCATCCCGTCGGCCACCGCCTGCTCCACCCCTTGCTCCGTCTCGTTCACACCAGCCACGAAGTAGGTGTGCAGCTCAATGCCCACCACTTCCTCAAAGCCCTGGATCTCCCCCACCATGTTGGGGATGGTAACCACCCCAACCTTGGGGCGCTCCACCCGGGGCACCAGCTTTTTGGCCCGATGGAGCAGCAGGGCGATCTCCATACCGGTGAGGCGGATCTCCACCACCGGTAGGTCAGTGTGCTCTTTCAGGATGGACGCCTGACGGCCCCGGGCCACCAGAATATCCGCGCCCAGAGCGCGGCACTCCTCCACCTGATCCAGAACCTCTTCCGTGGGCACCGACTTGTTCAGGACGACCTCCATACCCAGTTCCCGGGCGATCCGTCCTGCGGGCTCCACCATCTCCGTCCGGGGGAGAAGCAGCGCAAACTTCGCCATCGCGATCCCTCCTTTTCATCTGTTTCATCATAGCTTATCCTGCTCCGCTTGTAAAGCCGCAGCCGGAATGCCAAAAATACGGCGGAGCCGGAGCGGAATATCCGCCCCGGCTCCGCCGCAGGTCTAAGGAAAGGTTGGGAAAAGAAATTGGCAAATGTAAGATTAGCGCACCAGGCAAGGACGCTTGGGATCGAACTTCCAGCCGGGGATCAGGTACTGCATGCCGATGGCGTCGTCCCGGGCGCCCAGGCAGTTGTCCATGTAGATCTTGTGGGCCTTCATCAGCTGATCGCGGTCCAGCTCGATGCCCAGGCCGGGCCGCTCGGGCAGGTCGATGCAGCCACCCTTGATCTGCAGGGGCTCCTTGGTCAGGCGCTCAATGCCCTCCTGCCAGATCCAGTGGGTGTCAATGCCGTTGAGCTTACCGGGCACAGCAGCGGCGCACTGGGTCATCATGGCCAGGGAGATATCGAAGTGGTTGTTGGAGTGGCAGCCCCACATCAGGCCGAAATCGTTGCACATCTGGCCCACACGGACGGAACCGGCCATGGTCCAGAAATGGGGGTCAGCCAGGGGGATGTCTACGCTGCGCAGCGCGATGCAGTGGCGCATCTCACGCCAGTCGGTGTCGATCATGTTGGTGGCAGTGGGCATGCCGCTCTCCTGCTTGAACTCGGCCATGATCTCACGGCCAGAGAAGCGACCCTCAGCGCCGCAGGGATCCTCGCAGTAGGCCAGGACCTTCTTCAGCTCGGGAGCCAGAGCCAGGGCGTCCTTCAGCAGCCAGCCGCCGTTGGGGTCCAGGGTGATGCGGGCCTCGGGGAAGGCTTCCTTCAGAGCCTGGACAGCCTTCAGCTCCTCCTTGCCCTCCAGCACGCCGCCCTTGAGCTTGAAGTCCTCAAAGCCGTACTTCTCATAGGTAGCCTTGGCCAGAGCCACGATGGCGTCGGGAGTCAGGGCCTCCTCATGGCGCAGGCGGTACCAGTCGCAGTCGGAGTCGGGCTCGGAATAGTAGGGCAGATCGGTCTTCTTGCGATCACCCACATAGAACAGGTAGCTCAGGAAGCGCACCTTATCCCGCTGGATGCCGTCGCCCAGCAGCGCGGCAGCGGGAACCTCCAGATACTGGCCCAGCAGGTCCAGCAGAGGAGCCTCGATGGCGGTGACCACGTGCACGCCGGTGCGCAGATCGAAGGTCTGCTGGCCACGGACGTCGTCCTTGATGTTGGAGGTCAGCCAGTCGTTGACCTTCTTCAGGGTGTTCTTGTAGTCGCCCAGGGTGGTGCCTTCCACCAGGTGCTTCACATCCTCCAGCGCCTTGGTGATCTTCTGGCCGCCGGGAACCTCGCCCACACCGGTGTTGCCCCGGTCGTCAGTGAGCACCACCACATTGCGGGTGAAGTAAGGGGCGTGGGCACCAGAGAGGTTAAGCTCCATGCAGTCCTTGCCCGCTACGGGGAAAACTTCCATGAGAGCAACTTTAGGGGTATTGGCCATTTCAAAGCACTCCTTTTCTTCATGAATGAATGATTGGCGTCCTCGTTCGGTAGTGAGCAGGCCAAGATCATCCAATTAGAAGTGGGACGATACACTTTTCATTGCGAGGGCATTTTATCACGGTCTTAACAGAAAATCAAACTTAATAAACTAATAAATCATTTAGTTTTTCTTATTTAATTTGTATGAAAGAAGAGGACTTCCCTGCTTATCCATGGATCCATAATCTCGTTGATACATCGAACTGCGTCAAACCGACCGCCCCGTTGGAAGCCCTCGCTGAAAACACCCCCTGACGTGAAGCGCTCACATCAGGGGGTGTTTTATTTTGCCGCTTTATGCGCTGCCGCCAGGACACTGGCGGCAGGTATGGTCGATGGTATGACTGCCGGCCCCGGCCAATGCGGAAAAATCAGACGCGCACCTTGTCGATAAACTGTCGGAATTCCTCCCGGCCCCAGAGGACGGGAACAGGGTAAAGCGGATTGGCCTCCTTCATGGCCCAGGTAATGATCTGGGGGACATCCTCGTCTTTGATCATGTCCAGCTTTTCAGGAATACCCATTTCCCGCTTCATGTCAACGATCCACTGAATAAAGCGCTTGGCCTTCTCCTCCTGGGTACCCTGCCCCATCCCGCAGAGGTCGGCCAGCCGGGCCAGCCTGGGATAGACGGTTGGGCCGAAGGCCTCCATCACATGGGGCAGCAGGATAGACATGGCAAGGCCGTGAGGCGTCCCGTACAGGCCTCCCAACGTGTGTCCAATGGCATGGACATAGCCCACACAGCCCCGGGTAAAGGCGCGGCCGGCCTTGAAAGCGGCAATCTGCATGTTCTGGCGGGCCTCCAGGTTTTTACCGTCGTGGTATGCGACAAGCAGGTTGTCATGGATCAGGCGGACGGCCTCCTCCGCATACTCGTTTTCCAGCTTGGTGTTATAGGTGTGGTTGGTGTAGGCCTCTACGGCGTGGCACAAGGCATCCATTCCGGTGGTGGCCGTGATGAAGGGTGGCAGACCGATGGTCAGTTCCGGATCCAGGACGGCGTAGTGAGGGAGAATAGCGGTATCATTGATGGAGGCCTTGTGGTGGGTGGCGGCATCGGTGATCACAGCGGCCACCGTGGTCTCCGAACCGGTTCCGGCGGTGGTGGGAACAGCCACAAAGGGAGGGATCCTGCGGCGGTGATTTACCTTCAGCAGGCCCTGCAGCTGAGCTACTGAACGTTTGGGCCGGACGATCCGGGCGCTGATGGCTTTGGCGCAGTCGATGGGGGAGCCGCCGCCGATAGCCACGATTCCCTTGCAGCTATTTTTCAGGTAGAGCTTCAGTCCCTCCTCCACGTTATCCGAGGTGGGATTGGGAGCAACCCCGTCATAGACCGTGCAGGCAATCCCCGCCTTCTCCATGGCCTCCAGCATGGGGACCGGAAGTCCCAGCTTCATCAGGCTGGCATCGGTAACTACCAGGAGCCGGTCAATGCCCTTGTTCCGGATAAAGGCGGGCAGCCGCTTGATGCTTCCGGCACCTTTCATCGTCTCCGGGATCCGATAGTTCAAAAAGTAATGGCCCAGTTTCATGATGGTCTGGAAGGTTCTGCAATAGACTTTGGACAGGGTATTCATAGCGTGACGCTCCTTTCCTGAACACACTTTGTCAAATCAGCGTAATGGCCCCTACCGGACACCGATCGGCGCAGATCCCGCAGCCGATACAGTCCTCCGGAGTGCGGAGCAGGGCAACCATGGTAATGTCCCCATGGTACCGGGGATCAGAAATGGACAGACACTCTTTGGGGCAGTTTTCCACACAGACAGAGCAGGCGGCACACAGGGCCGGGTCGATCTCCGGTTTCTTCCACTGGTCTTTGGGGATCTTTACCGCCGTTGCGCCCCGGTCATCCACAATGGCACCGAAGGCGCACAGCTTTCCACACAAGCCGCAGCTGACACAGCGGTCCGGATCAATGGTGTGCACCTGCTTTACCTGGCCCGTAATGGCCATAACGGGACAATTTTTGCTGCAAAGGGTACAGCCTTTGCATTTATCCGTAATCCGATAGGACATTGCTCAAGACCTCCTCTCAGCCGCCGCTGGCCGGGGTAAGCAGCACGACGGCATCCCCATCCCGGAGGGCATGGCGCGGCCCGCACTGTTTGCCGTTGATTGAGATGATACAGGAGCGCAGCTCCCGGACCGTGACCTGCTCCATCCCCGTATGGGCGGACAGCTCTGCCAGCTGGGAAAACAGTTCGGTCAGGTTCCGGGCCTCCAGCTGATACTCCTTCAAACCGGACCGCAGGCGCAGCGCACCGAACAGCTTGACGCTTACCATATCAGTCAGCTCCCTTCAGCCCCAGCTTTTTCAAGGTCTGGGGCGTTGGGATTCCGTTGGAATCCCAGCCCCGGGCGGCGTAATAAACCGGGGTCATTTTTTTCAGGGGCACCCGGCTCCTGGGGTTATTGGGCTGCTGAGGCTCGTCCGTCAGGCGCTTGGGAAGGGTATCGTCCTTGGCGGAGACGCCGAACCGGCAGTTTACGCTGCGCTCCAGGGTGTAGCCCCGGCTGCCCACGTTCATATAGTCGCCGAAGGTCATGGGCATGCCGGTAGCATACTGGAATCCCCGGGTGTGGTGGAATACGGGGGACAGGTGCATATGTACGGCCCGGGGACACCGGTTGAGCAGACGGATGACCATACCTGTGTGGGGAAGCAGCTTGTTGGCCGCCCGGGTGTACCAGGCATTGGGTCTGGACAGCAGGGGCGCTGGGAAAAAGGCATAGGAGGTGAACAGGCACTGCCCGGTGGCGGAGATCATCTCCATCAGATTCTGGAACATGACGGTGAGATCCGCCTTGGCCTTAGGGGTCTGGGCATCAATGTTCATCCCCAGTCCTTCCAGGATCACCAGATACCCGCCGTTGAGGTGGCAGCCGCCTCGGTTGGACACCGCATAGCCCAGGCCCATTCCCACCGCGTGGCGGGGTTCGTAGGCGGACAGCTCCAGCCCCTTGGAGTGGATGGCAAACTCTTTACCGCCGTATTTTTCCGACAGGCGTCTGCTGCCGTCGGCCAGCTCGTCGCCGATCCCACGGCGGTGGGCAATGTCCTCCCACAGCTGGGAGATGCCGTCCACCTGCCCGAAGTTCAGGCCGCAGTTCCAGATCCCCTTTTCGTTGGCCTCCATGGCCCAGGCCAGGGTTCCTGCCGCAGAGATGGAGTCCATGCCCAGCTCATCCAGTTCATAATTCCACCGCAGCAGCAGCTCCATGTTGTCGTTGCGGATCCCTCCGCCCAGCAGCCCAAGGGTCTCCAGCTCCGGACCCTTTACCTCCTGACCATCCACCGCCACGGTGCGGGCACACCGGATGGGACAGGTAAGACAGCCCTTGTTGACCAGGTTAAAGTCCTCAGCCAGCCGCTCGCCGTTGACCTTCTCAAAGGATTCATTCTGGCCGTAGCGGAAGTTCTCCGTGGCAAGGATGCGCCGCATCTGCATCTGGCTGACCAGGCCGGCGGTGCCGATCCGGGGCAGCTGCTCACCGGTGAGCGGATGAGAGCGGAGATAGCGGAACCATTTCCGATTCCAGCTCATCATTTTTTCCGGATTATAGGCCCGCACCACATGGTTGCCCGTGACCGTAATGGCTTTCAGATTCATCCAGCCCATAATGGCGCCCATGCCGGTGCGGCCGGAGATGCGCTCATTGCTGACAATGGAGGCATACAGGACCCGGTTTTCACCGGCCGGCCCAATGCACAGCTTTCCGCTTTTGTCCGGGCCTCCCCGCTGGGTCAGCAGGGCGGAGAGGGCCTGCTGAGTCGCAGAGGTCTTCTTGCCCCACAGCTCATCGGCATTGTGAAAGACAAATTTGTCGTTGGTGATCTCCAGCCAGGTGTGCTCCTTGGCCTGTCCCCGGAGAATCAGGGCATCATAGCCGGCTTTCTTCAGATAATAGCCGAAATTGCCTCCGCAGTTGGAGGAGGCCAGCAGGCCGGTCTGAGGAGACAGGGTGGAGATGTTGAACCTGCTGGAGCTGGGAGCGCCGGTACCGGTCAGGGGTCCGGTGGCAATGACCAGCAGGTTCCGGTCGGAAAAAGGCTCCTCCGTGCCCGTCAGATGGTCACTGAGAATTTTGGCGGCCATGATCTTGCCGCCGATGAACAATTCCCGATCCCGGTCAGACCAGGGATAGGGACTGACCGTGCCGGTGGCCAGATCCACCTGGACCACCTTTCCCATGTACCCGCCGTATTTGGATGACATAGTCTCGCCTCCCGCGCGCAGGTCTTGCAGTGCCTGCGCTTCTCATTTCTGGTTGCAATTCCTCTTCTGTCATATTGGCTTCTTCCCAGGGTCTGGCTCAGAGAGCGTAGAAGTCCAGAAAAGCCCGTGTGTCGGCACAGCGGGGATGTGAGAGTACCTGCCCGGTCTCCCCCTGCTCCGCCAGGTGCCCATCCTTGAGAAAGAGGACCTGTCCGGCCATCCGCCTGGCCTGGGTCATGGAGTGGGTGACCAACACCACGGTACACCTCGTTCTGGCCTGATACTCCAGCAGGATCTCCTCGCTCCGGAGGGCGGCGGCCACATCCATGGCCGCGGTGGGCTCATCCAGGATGAGAAGAGGGTGGTCCTCCATCAGCACCCTGGCCAGTGCCAGCCGGGCCGTCTCTCCGCCGGAGAGGCCCTTGGCATTCTGCCGGGCCAGCCCGGCCAGGCCGAACGTCTCCAGCTGTGCCATGGCCCGATCCCGCCCGGCGCCGGTGAGCTGCAGGTTACGCACCACGCTCATCCGGAAGGAGTAGGACCGCTGGGGCATATATCCTGTCTGTCCGACGCAGGGAAAGCTGCCCTGATCCGGCTTTACCACACCGGCCAGGATCCGGGCCAGGGTGGACTTGCCGCTGCCGTTGGCGCCGATCACGGCGTGGATGGCGCCGTCCGCCAGGTCCAGGGCGGGCAGATCCAGCACCCTGCGGCCGCCGTAGGTCTTGGTGATGGGGGGAAGGTTCATCGTTTCAGCCCCCAGTACAGCAGGGCCACCCCCACATTCAGCAGCAGGGAGATGACCAGCAGGATGATCCCCAGGGCCAGGGCAGTGGTAAAGTCCCCCATATTGGTGTAGTTCATGATGGCTGTGGTCATCACGTTGGTCTTGTAGGCGATGGCGCCCCCCACCATGGACACCGCCCCTACCTCGGCAAAGGCCCGGCCCAGGCCCAGCAGATAGGCGCTGACCAGCTGATACTGGCTCTCGTTGATGAGCAGCAGCAGGGTGCGGCCCCGGCCCAGGCCCATACCGCGGGCGGTCTCCCGGATATCGGGGGCCACCGTGGATACATGGGACTCCAGGCTGCCGGCAATGAGGGGGAGCAACAAAATGACCTGGGCGACGACCATGCCTGTCACCGTGTATAGCAGCCGCAGATGGCGCAGAGGTCCGACCCCGGAAAAGAGCATGTAACACACCAGACCCACCACCACCGGCGGAAGGCCCATCAGCGTCCGGTTGACCACCACCAGGGCCCGTTTGCTCCGGCCGGAATAGCTGCCCAGCAGCACCCCCAGAGGCGCGCCCGCCACCAGGGCGATGACGGAGCTTGCCAGGGCCATGCGCAGGGTGGTGGCCAGAATAATCCAAAGCTGTCGGTCTCCGGAGACGATCAGGGCCAGAGCCTGGACAAAGGCAGTCTTTATGGAACGTCTCCCCCTTCCTTTTAAAAAAGAGCCTGCCACGGGGCAGACCCTTTTTGCGGCGGCCGGAGCCGCCGGGCCGCATCCTTTATTTATTCGATTGCGCCGTTGTTGGCCCGGAAGGTGAGGAAAGTGGCCTTATCTGAGAGGATGTAGGCCCCCGTCTCCTCCGCCATGGTGAGGCACACCCCCATGCCCGCATTGGAGTAGGTGTACCAGTCGGCATAGCCCTCCACGGAGGCGGCATCCACCGTAATACCCAGGTCCTCCGGCCACAGGGAAATCTCCTTGGTATGGGTGCCGGACTGGTCTCCACGTGAGATAAAGGGATACTTTCCTTCGGCAATGGCGGCAAAGGCATCCTTCACAGTGGCAGCCTCCTTCACGCCGGCAGGATCGGCGGAGGGGCCGCACAGGACGAAGTAGTTGTACATAAAGGTCAGCCGTTCACTGTCGAAGCCGGGCAGCACATAGGAGTAGCCCCCGTCCACAAAGGCCTCCTCCTGGCTCTTGGAGTGGACCAGCAGCAGATCGGCGTTGCCGTTCTGGGCATTGGCAATGGCTTTTCCGGTACCGGCAGAGGTGACCTCCACGGTGTAGCCGTAGGCCTCTTCAAACATGGGCAGCAGATAGCCCAGCAGGCCGGAGTCGTTCACCGAAGTGGTGGTGGACATGCGGATGACCTTGGTCTCCTCCGTGGCCTGGGGGATGTCGGCGGCAGATGTGGGGCCGTCCTCCGTCAGATAGAAGAGGTACTCACCGTAGTCGGCATAGCCGTAGTCCGAAATGGCGGTCTTTCCCTCCTCAGAGAGCATCCAGTTGATAAGGGCAGCGGCGCCCTCCGTATTGATGTACACGTCGGACACCGGGTTGCCGTCGGCGTCGGTGAAGGGGGCGTCGGGATTGACCGCCAGCAGGGAGTAGTTGTTGATCATGTCCTCGTCGGCTTCGTAGAGAATCGTCAGGTCGACGCCCTCCGCCGGGGTCGCCGCAGGAGACTCGTTTACGTCAGCATTCTGCGGTGCGCATCCGGCCAAGCATCCTACAGCCAGGGAAAGAGACAGCAAAAGGGCGGCAGTCTGTTTCTTCATCGCGGTTTCCTCTCCATTCCTGTTATTTTTATTCCCCCTGACAGGCCGGTCCGGAAGGCGCGGTCCCAGAGGTTACTTTTATACTCTAAATACTAATCTTATGCCCAGGGTTTGTCAACCAGCTTCCCCGGACCGCAGGGCCCACCCGGCGGCTTCCCGACCGGCCTCTGTCCCCTGCCGGCTCACCGTGTCCACCGTCCGGTGGATGCTCCGGCAGTTGCCGCACAGAAACACCCAGGGGGGCAGCGGTTCTCCCAGCGGGCGGAGCAGCTCCCGCTCGGGGACCATGCCCAGGGCGGTGACCAGGGTATTGCAGGGCTGAAAGCGTTCCGCTCCGCTGTTCAGCTGCCGGATGGTCACTCCGCAGATCCGCCCCTCGCCGTGGATACAGCTGACCGTGCTCCGTGTAAGCAGGGGAATACCGCAAGCCTGGATACATTGATGATAATTCCTGGGCAGGCCGCCGCAGCGATCCCGCTGCTCCACTACGGCCTCCACGGAGCAGCCTGCCAGGGCAAACTGACGGGCCATGATCAGGCCCACATCCCCGCTGCCCAGGATCACGATCCTGCGGCCCAGGGAGAGGCCCTGTAGATTGACCATCCGCTGGGCCTGGCCGGCGGTAAAGATCCCCGCTGGCCGGGTACCGGGGAGGGCCAGGGCCCCGATGGGGATCTCCCGGCACCCGGCGGCCAGCACCAGGGCCTTGAACGAGATTTCCTCCACCCCTGACCGTCCGGAGAGCAGGGCACGGCGGTCCGGGCTGATCGAGAGGACCGTGGTATCCAGACGGAGCGCAATAGGGGCAGTCCTGACCATATTCGCCCAGCGGGCGGCATATTCCGCCCCGGTCAGTTCCCGGCGGAAGATGCCCATTCCGAAGCCGGTGTGAAGGCACTGTGGGAGTACCCCGCCCAGCCGGGTACTCCGGTCCGTCAGGAGGACGGAGGTTGCACCCGCCTCCCGGGCAGAAAGGGCGGCCGCCATCCCCGCGGCGCCGGCTCCCACCACCAGTACGTCCCAGGTCATGTCTCCTCACCCCCCAGCAGGAGGCTGTCCGGCCCGTCTTGGGTGATTTCCTCAGGGGACACGCCCAGGGCCCGGGCCAGAAGGTCCAGCACCTGATCGGTACACCAGCTGCCCTGGCACCGGCCCAGCCCCGGACCCACCCGGCGCTTGACCCCGTCCAGCGTCACCGCCCCCCGGCAGATGGCATCCAGGATCTCCCCCTCGGTCACGTCCTCGCAGCGGCAGATCACCCGGCCATAGGCAGGGTTTGCCTGCACCAGGGCCCGGCGGGCGGCGCTGTCCAGATCCCGGGGCCGGGGCGGCAGAGGCCGGCAGGGATCAAAGTCCGGGTTAGGCCTATCCTTCCCCACATAGGCCGCCGCCTCACCGGCCAGCATGGCTCCCAGGGCGTCGGCGCAAGTGAGCCCCGGGGTCTTGATGCCGATGAGGGACCAGAGGCCAGGGCAGGGGGTGCTGATGGTGAAACTATGGATACCCTTGTCCTCGGGCACCCAGGACTCCCCCTCCCGGCGGACGGAAAAGGGATTGGGGCGAACCGCCCCGAAGGCTCGGATTACCTGACCCAGATCCAGGCCCGGTACCACCCTGGCCGCCGTGCGCCGGAGAAAATCCAGTCCCTCCGGCGTTACAGCCCGGTGGGGTGCCGCTCCGCCGGGCTGCTCCGAGGGACCCAGAAGCAGCTTACCGTCAGTGGTGGGGATCAGGGTCAGGCCCTTCCCCTTTTGCTCCGGCTCCTGAAAGATCACATGGCGGACATAGGGGCCCGCCGGCTGATCCAGAACCAGATAGTCCGCCCGGTCGGGAATGACCCGCACAGTGGGAGGGGCGCACAATTCCTGGATGTGGTGGGCATCCAGGCCGCAGCAGTTGAGCACAGCCCCCGCCCGGAGGGTATATGCACCGGCGGTGATCACCCAGTCGTTCCCCTCCCGGCTCAGGGCAGTTGCCAGGGCGTTGAGATAGACTTCGCAGCCGTTGGCCCGAGCGTTCTCATAGGCGGCATAGCACAGGGCCCATGGGTCGGTCACCCCGGTACCGGGGGCAAGGAGGGCGGAGGTGATTCCCGGAGCCAGTCCGGGCTCCAGGGCCGCCGCCTGGGCTCCGGTGAGGATGGCCAGACCCTCCACTCCGTTTTCCTGCCCCTGGTCATATTTGCGCCGTACCACCTGATCCCCCCGGGGGCCATAGCTCACCAGCAGGGAGCCACGGCGGGCAAAGGGGACGGACAGCTGGGTGCACAGCTTCTCAAAGGTCCGGTTGGCCTGAACGCATAGCCGGGCTTTCAGGGTTCCGGGCTTATTATCGCAGCCGGTGTAGATAATGGCGCTGTTGCTTCGGGAGATGCCGGTGCACACGTCCTCCCGGGCCTCCACCAGAGCGCAGCGCAGCCGGTAGGAAGTGAGATGGCGGGCAGCAAAGCAGCCCAGCAGTCCGCCCCCCAGCACCACCACATCATAGCGCATCTCAGTAGACACGGCGCACCCGCCCCGGCTGATCCAGCGTATAGCCCCCCAGCTTCTCCAGCCGGGCCCGGAAGGCCGGACTTGCCAGAATCTCCAGCACCTGGCGGACCATAGGGGTGTCCCAGGCGTAATCGGGGATGATCAGGTCGTACTGCTCCACGCATACCGGCAGAAAGTCCAGGCCGTAGATTTTTGCCGCAGACAGGATCCCCATGCCCGCGTCGGCGGTGCCGCCGGCGATCTGGGCGGCCACAGCGGTGTGGGTAAACTCCTCCCGGTCATAGCCATAGACCGCGGCGGGGTCCACCCCCTCCTTCCGGCACAGGTAATCGGCCAAAATCCGGGTGCCGGACCCCTTCTGGCGGTTGACATAGCGGATGCCGGGCCGGCTGACGTCCCGGAATCCGGTGAGGCCCAGGGGGTTGCCGGGGGCCACCATCAGGCCCTGAGTCCGGCCCACGCACTCCACCTGGTACACGCCGCCCTTGGGAAACTGCTTTTCCAGGATGGCGGTGTTGTAGGTGCCGTCGGCCTCATTGAGGAGATGGCATCCGGCCATATGGGTCTCCCTCCGGCGGATGGCCATGAGCCCCCCCATGGAGCCCACATGGGAGGAACTCATATAGGCCGAGGGATCGGCCTGGTGGAGCAGGTCGGCCAGCTCGTCCAGCAGCGGATCGTGGCTTCCGATGACCACTAGGGTGTGCTCCAGTTCCCGGGCAGGACGGAGCAGGCGGACGGAGACCTCCTCCCCTGCCTCCAGCCCCTCGCTGCCCTGGGGGATCTCCAGGATACCGTCGGCCTTCAGGAAGGAGGAGACCATTCCGCTGCCCCGGGCCAGGGGCGCGGCCACCAGCCGCCCCCCCACCCGGCCCAGCCGCACCCGGACAAATTCCTGGTATTTCAGGCTGGACACCACCCGACGGCTCAGGACGGCCTGAGCATGAGCAGACTGCTCTGTCTCCCGGCCCAGCCACAAGTCCACCAGGGGGCGCAGTAGCTGCTCGATCACGATGATGCCGGACACCGGGTAACCGGGCACCCCCAGGATAGGCTTGCCCCTCTGATGACCCAGGATGGCGGGCTTGCCGGGCTGGATGGCCAGGCCATGGCAGAAAACTTCACCTACCCGGCCAATGACGGAGGCGGCGTAGTCCTCCCGCCCAGCGGAGGAGCCGGCGTTGAGCAGAACCATGTCGCACTGCTCCAGAGCCTGCTCCAGAGCGGCGCGGAGGGCCTCCTCTCGGTCCGGGACAATGGGATAGGCCCGGGGTTCCGCCCCCCACTGGTTCAGCATGGCCGAAAAGATGGAGGAGTTGAATTCCATCACGTCGCCGGGCCCGGGATCGGCGGTGGGAGGAACCACCTCGTCTCCGGTGGGGATGATACCCACCACCGGCCTGGCCAGCACCTCCACCTCCAGCACCCCGGCAGCCAGCATGGCCCCGATGGCGGCAGGAGAGATCGCAGTATGTCCGGCCAGAATCATCTCCCCGGCACAGATATCCTCTCCGATCTGGCGGACATGCTGCCAGGGGGCGGCAGCCTGGCGGATGACCGCCCGTCTCTCGGCAAAAACAACCTCCTCCACCATGATGACGGCATCCCGTCCCTCAGGCAGGGGATCGCCGGTGTCCACCACCACATACTGCTCCGGGGCCAGGGAGACCGGGGTGGTGTCGCTGGCTCCGAAGGTGTCCGCCGCGGTGACGGCGATGCCGTCCATAGCACAGGCGGGGTAGTGGGGTGCGCAGATGCGGGCGTACACCGCCCCGGCGGTGATCCGCCCTACGGCAGCCGGAACGGGTATGGTTTCCGTCCGGGGGGCAAAGCCCTCCTCCCGCAGCAGGGCCAGGTACTGACTTCTGGCCTCGTCCAGAGGCCGGTTGTTGAGATATTGAAAGGCCATATCTGTCTCCTTCCCACAGGGAATGGTAAAAGCAGTTCAGTCGGCGGTAAACATATGGACCGGGATCTGGGCCCCGGCGGGAAAGCCCTCGCAGTCCCGGGGAATGCAGAAATAGCCGTCCGCTCCGGCCAGGGTGGTGATGAGCCCTGATTTACCCCGGATGGGCAGGGCTTCCAGCCCCTCAGGCCCCTGGCGGAGGATGGCACCGTTGTACTGGGCCCGGCCGTGGTTGGCGGAGACCTCCTCGGTGAGCCGGGCGGTGACCTGCCGCTGGCGCAGGGTCCGTCCCTCCAGGCGGGCCAGCAGGGCCCGGACAAAGAGCTGGGTGGTGAACAGGGCAGCCACCGGATGTCCCGGAAGTCCCACCATGGGCTTGCCCGATGCCGTTCTGCCCAGGAGCGTGGGCTTGCCCGGTTTCATGGCGATACCGTGGAACAGCACCTCCCCCAGGGCGGACATGATCCGGTAGGCCGCATCCTTCTCCCCCACAGAGCTGCCCCCGGACAGGATCACCCCGTCGCACGATTCCAGGGCCTGTTCCACCGTCCGGGTCAGCCGATCCTCCTGATCGGGGATAATGCCGTAGAACCGGGGCAGCGCCCCAGCCTGCTCCAGCAGGGCGCAGACCAGGGGACCGTTCACATCCCGGACCTGGCCGGCGGCGGGGGTACACTCCGGCGGTACCAGTTCATCCCCGGTGGAGATGACCCCCACCCGGAGGCGAAGCACCACCGGCACCGAGACCACCCCCAGGGCAGCCAGGGCGCCGATGTCCTGGGGCTCCAGCCGACGGCCGGCGGGGAGCACCCTGTCACCGGGCTTGACGTCATCTCCCCGGAAGATCATATTGTGGCCGGGGGCCACGCTTTTGAGCACTCCAATGGTGCCGTCGCCGTAGTTCTCGCACAGTTCCAGCATCTGCACAGCATCCGCCCCCTGGGGTACTTCCCCGCCCGTGGGGACGGCGGCACAGTGACCCGGAGCCAGGGTCAGCCCCGCCCCCTCTCCCATCCGAACCTCCCCGGACAGGATCAGCTGGGCGGGCAGGGCGTCGGAACAGCCGAAGGTGTCGGAGGCCCGGACGGCATAGCCGTCCACCGTGGAGCGGTGGAAGTCGGGCACCCAGGCATCGGCGGTCACATCCAGCGCCAGCACCCGCCCCAGCGCAGAGGCCAGCGGCACAGTTTCCGGAGGCCGATCCAGGGGGGCAAAGGCGGTACGGATGATCTCCAGCGCCTCATCCGGAGTTTTTACATTGAGCATGAAGCTTCCCTCCTGCGAGCATGGCGGACGGTATGGAAAACCGCCCCCCGGGGCTTGTCTCCCCCGGGAGAATCCGGTAAAATAAGTTCAAAATCGTGACAGGAAAGGTGGATGTGTGATGCAGGAGCGCTATGCCCGCAATCTGGGTCCCCTCACGGAGCAGGACTGTCTGCTGCTGCAGAAGCGCCGGGTCTTTCTGGCCGGCTGCGGCGGACTGGGCGGGTATCTGCTGGAGCATCTGCTCCGGGTCGGCGTGGGAACCATCACAGTATGCGACGGGGACCGGTTCGCACCCAGCAACCTCAACCGCCAGCTGCTGGCCGACACAGCAAGCCTGGGCCGGTCCAAAGCGGAGTGCGCATGTGAGCGGGCCACCCTGGTGAATCCGCAGGTCAGGGTAAAGGCCGTCTCCACCTTTCTGACGGCAAAAAATGCCGACCGCCTGATCGCCGGCCACGACCTGGCTCTGGACGCCCTGGACAGCCCGTCCGCCCGGCGTATCCTGGCCAGAGCCTGCCGCCAGGCGGGTATCCCCTTGGTGCACGGGGCCATTCAGGGATGGCATGCCCAGGCGGCGGTGATCCTGCCGGAGAGCGGGCTGATGGAGCGGCTCTATCCCGCGGATGCCCCCGCTCATCCGGATCAGGGGAGCCTCTCACCCACGGCGGGTCTGTGCGCGGCTGTCCAGGCCGGCGAAGCCATCCGGCTTCTGTGCGGCCGGCCCAGCCCTCTGGCGGGGAAACTGCTGTGGATGGATCTGCTGGAGCAGGAGTATCAGGTACTCTCTCTCTGACCAGCGGTGTCATTCAGGTGAGCATCGTCCGGAACGAAGGCGCGGCTGCCCAGGCCGGCGGGGCGCCTGGCGCAACTGATAAGCAGATTTATTTTAGTTCTTTTTACAAATTATAGAACTGCCAGTTCATAAAAGCAACCTTCACTTTGGCCCCGAAAAATCGCCTGGCCCGCGCCGCAGGCACGGCATAGGGCAGTCCTCCGCATGATACATTACAGATCACTTCCGCCGTCTCTCCACACAGACACTGATTCCATAACAGGCAAAAAGAAAAGGAGCGCTGCAGGATGGAACCTGCAGCGCTCCTTTTGTTAAATCAGGAAAAGATAAATTACATCCGTTATCTTTTCCGGATAGATTCACTTATTCCGCATCAGCGGCAAAGAGGGTGCCAGCACGCACCACCAGAGCGGCCAGCTCGGCGCGGGAGGCGGAGCCCTGGGGATTCAATGCTCCGGCGTTGCCCTTCAGCAGGCCGTTGGACACGGCCCAAGTCACAGCGTCCTGGGCGAAGGCGGACACGGAGCTGCCGTCGGAGTAGGCGGACAGATCACCGGTGGACGTCACATCCAGGCCCTGGAACTGAGCATAGCGGTACAGCATGGTCACCGCCTGCTCCCGGGTGAGGGTATTGTCGGGGGCAAAGGTGCTGTTGCCCACGCCGGAAACCACACCCTCCGCATAGGCCCAATCCACAGCGGCGGCACAGTAGGAGGTGTCGGCCACGTCGGTGAAGGGGGCAGAGACGGTAGTATCAGGCTCGCCAGCCATACGGTACAGGATGGTAGCCATCATGCCCCGGGTGGTGGTGACGTCGGGAGCAAAAGCAGTACCGCTGACGCCGTTCATCAGACCCTGCTGGGTCACGGCCATAACGTCGCCAGCATACCAGGCGTCAACCGCCACATCGGAGTAGCCGGTGCCGGCCATCACGCTGGCAAAGGCGAAGTTAGAGATGAAGTTGAACTCGTCCCGCTGATGGACCTTATTGGTCAGGGTGTTGGCGAAGAGGACCACGTCCAGGTCGGCGCCGTCGGCGCCCTTGCCCTCATAGGAGATGGCCTGGATGGAGTCGTTCAGGAAGTCGTTGTAGTGCTCGCCGGTGCTGGGCAGGAAGCCCTCCAGCAGCTCCTTAGAGCCGTCCAGCTGCACCAGTACCTTGGCGCCGTCAGGGATGGCAGCGAAGTAGCCGGCACCGTAGCCGTACAGGATATCGTCACCCTCGGCCACATAGCTGGCGGTGACCATGCTGCTGGTGGGGTAGGTCACATGGGCCAGAGCGTCCATGGCGTTGCGGCTGACAGTCTCATATACCAGCTGACCGTCGGCAAAGAGGCCGGTGGCGGACTGCATGGCGTCATAGCCATAGCCGATGTAGGGGGTGCCGCTCTTCACGGCGGCCAGAGCCTGGTCGTCCAGCCCGGCGGCGCCGATGATCACGTCGGCCTTGGAGGCGTCGTCGGTGACGGTGAAGCCCAGCAGCTCCATGGCCTGGCGGTCGTAGTTGTACTCGTAGGAACCGCTGACCAGAGTGGTCTTGACAAAGCCCTCGTCATTGTCGCCGGGCTTGCCGGAGATGTAGATCACAGGAGCCTTGGTGAGGGTCTGGGCGGCAGGGGCGCTCTCCACGCCGATGCCGGTGATCAGGTAGTCATCGGCCACACTCTGCCAGTCGGCGTAGGAGCACAGGAAGCTGCCCTTGTACTGACCCTCGGTGATGAGGGAGACAGCCTTGCCCGCCTTCAGCAGGGCATTGACAGCAGCGGTGGAATCCTCAGAGCTGTTCATCAGGATGACCTGAGCATCCTTCACACCAGTGAAGGAGGAGGTCAGGCCGGAGATGTAGGCCTGTGCGTCGGCATAGTCCATGTCGTCGCCGCAGGCGGCGGCGATGGTCTTGTAGGCGGCGGGCTCGGCGCACACCGCCATGTCAAAGCCCCGGGTCTCGTTGAAGGCGGTGATGCCCTCGGAGTAGAGGACAGGCCACTCGGTGATGACGGTGCCGTCGTACAGCACGCCGTTGGCCACGCTCCGCTTGGCCTGATACATGGACACGATCAGGGTACCGGCGGGGTACTCCACCCCGTCATAGGTGAAGGTGGACTCGGTGATGTTGACCTTGACGCCGTTGCGGGTCAGGTACTCCATCATGTCGGCGGCAGCCTGGAGGTTGGACTGGTTGGCGCCGTCCATGGGAATAATGTAGCACTCGGGATAGAAGTTGCCGTTCTGGCCCTCGCCGTCGTATTCAGGGCGGAACAGATCGGCCTCGGCACCCTCCACGTCGTACTGGTCGCAGAACCACTGGCCCACCAGGTCGTAGGCGTCGGAATTAGCGTTGGTCACGCCCCGCTCGAAGATCTTGGTCTGATTGAGCAGGTAGCTCTCCTTGTTGGCGGCAATGTACACGCTCTGGCCCAGCTGGCCGTAGGCCACACCCTGCACCATATAGTCGTCGTAGGCAGGCACCTCAACGGTGTAGGAAACAGTGCCGTGGAGCATGGCATACTGGGGGGTGTAGCTGGTGGACATGTCGTCCCAGGGGTCCAGCCACTGGGTCTGGTTCTCACCGTCGGCGGTCTTCTCGCCGGTGTAGGTCAGGTAGTCACGCTGGGGGATCACATAGCTGTTGTGGCCGTCGTTGTTGGCCACGGCTGCAATGCCCAGGGCTTCGCCGCCGGTCATCAGGTGCTCAGCCAGCAGGTCGTACTCAAAGTTGGGCTCGTGAGGGGGATCGCAGGGCTCACACTGGAAGGCAGACACCCGGCCGTGGAACTCGGTGAAGCTGACGGGATTCCAGGTGGCGATGAGCTGAGTCATGTTCTGGGTCTCGGCCTGGGTCTGGAAGGAGTTGTCCCGGTTCAGGTCGAAGCCGCCGGAGGAGGTGCGGGTCATATAGGTGCGGCCCTCCACGTTCTCCTCGGGGACGATGATGAAGAACACGTCGTCCAGCAGGTCATCCACATCCACCGTCTCGGTCTCCACGGTGTAGTACTTCTCCAGGTCCACGGGGACGGAGGCGCTGGAGGTGGTGCCATCGGCCTCCTCGCCCTTGATGTAGCCCAGGTAGGTGGCGGTGTCGGCCACCAGGTCGGGGACGGCCACAGAGCCCTCCTCACCCACGGGGCCCATCTGCTCGGCCAGCTCGGCCTCGCCCTCGGCGGTGAAGCCGGTGAGCTTGTCGTAGTCGATAGTGCCGGTCTCGGAGGCGGCGGTCTCCACCAGCATCCAGGCAAAGGTCAATACGCCGTCGGCGGCGGCCACCTCATTGGCGTGGACGTTGGAGTAGAGCACAGGCACCTGGTAGTCTCCCAGAGAGCCGTCCTCAATCTTTTGGATGAGGGCAGTGGGATCACTCTCAGCCTCAGCCTTGATCTGCTGCCACTTGTCCACCGCAGCCTTGCTCTTGGCCACGATCAGGTAGGGCATGTCCAGGCTCTCCATGCCGTTGTCGCCCTGGCTCTTGCCCATGGAGAACTTCTCCACATAGAGGTCGGTGTTCTCCTTGGCGAAGGACACGATCTCGTCAATCTGGGCATAGATCTCAGACATGGTGTGGAAGTTGTCGTAGGGAGCCACCTTCAGGTCCACGGAGCCTACGGTCTTTCCATCCACTGCGGCGGTCAGGTCAAAATAGCCGCATACGTCCAGGTAGTAGCCGCCATTGACATGGGGCACGCTGAGATCGTCGCCGAAGTAGCAGCTGTTGTCAAAGGTGACGGTCAGATAGACCTGGCCGTCCACAGTCTCGGCGCCCGACACGATGTTGCTGAAGAAGGAGGTCTCCCCGTCGGCACACAGCCAGCCGCTCAGGGGGCCGCCCTGGGACTGGTTGGGGAACAGGGTTTCATCCACATATTCCTGGTCGGAATCCCGGACCAGAGACCATACCGCAGTCTCAGCGGCAGCCTTGGCCTCCGCCTCGGTCATATCCACCGGGATACTGGCCTTAAAGGTCCGCTCGCTGGTGAGGGAGATCATGTTGTCTCCGCTGTCGTCACTGGTGTTGACGAACTCGGCGGCAGGTGCGGACGGCTCGGCAGCGGATGCCGGGAACACGCACAGGGACAGCAGGAGGGCGCATACCATCACCAGAGACAGCGCCTTCCCAAGGGGCTTGTGTTGCTTCATGCTGATCACCATTCTCTTTCCTTCCGGTTTGGAGTGAATAATATTCGTGCACACCGGATATTATTGAGAAATGATACCACCATCCCTTGGTCAGGTCAAGAATAAAAATACATAAATTTCGCATATATGCAGAATATATATTTATGCGCATCCTGCCAAAAGGCCGCTGCCTCAGTGCTTACGCACGGAAGTAGCGGCCTTTTTCTGCATATTTAGCAGGGACACTGGCGTCCAGTGTGATCGATTATATAATCGGTATTATAGGTACCCGGCAGAATAAGTTGGGAGATGGGCACAAAAGTATAACCTTCCTGGAGCAGGGTCTCAATGATACCGGGCAGGGCCTCCGGGGTGTGGAGGGCAGCGTTGTGAAACAGGACAATAGAACCAGGCTGTACTTTGCTCACCACCCGCTGGGTAATATCCGCCGCCGAAAGGTCCTTCCAGTCCAGACTGTCCACGTCCCACTGGATGGGCTCCATGTCCATGGAGCGTATGGCGGAGACCACATGGTCGTCATACTCTCCATAGGGCGGCCGAACCAGGGTGGGACGTACTCCTGTAACCGCCTCTATCTTATCATTGCACGCATTGATATCCGCAACGATCTCCGTGCTGCTCAGCTGGGACATGTGGGCATGGGTATCCGAGTGATTCATCACCTCATGCCCCGCATCAGCCAGAGCTTTTACCGATTCCGGATATTTGTCCACCCAGGCACCCACCACGAAAAAGGTAGCCTTCACATCATACTGTCCCAGAATGTCAATGAGCTGCTGGGTGTCCTCGTTCCCCCAGGCGGCATCAAAAGAAATGGATATCATCTTCTGATCCCTCTGGACACAATAGATGGGCAGCTGGCGTTTGGTTGCCGCCGCGCTCACTGCGTAGGGATAATTCACCACATAGAACATCAGTGCAGCAGCCAGGACACAGGCCAGGATGGTCAGCGGCTTTTTCCGGAGCAATAAGATCTTTCCCATCATAACAAAACCCTCCTTTGTGCCAGTTTATGTTGAGGCTCACCCGAACAGAAGGGGGCAATTGAAAACGGGAACGGCTGCCTTCATCGGCATCCGTTCCCGTCTTCACGAGGGTTGGAAAATGAACGGGCTTCCCGCGCACATACGCCTGTGTGAGGAGTTCCGCTTTGGGTAAAGAAAAAGGCTGCACCCAAAAAGGGTGCAGCCCTCTGACCATCGGATTCCGATGGCTGTGCGCACCCCCTCTGGACCGGAGAGGATTCCTGTGCGTCATATGCAGGCAGGTATTCTGACTCAGGCATTCAGCGCGGCTCTCGCCTTCCCGGAGCTTGCTCCAGTGACATATGAGAGCCGCTCTGCCAATACAGCAACGGCATTGTGCGGGATTCTCACCCGCTTCCCTTTTCTGTGCGCCTTCAAGCGCACCTGCATACCCATATGATTTACTTTTTCTCCGGCACGCCCTGAAGGGTGGCCGGAACGAGGAGATTAGTCTGCCATCTCCTGCCAGTTGGCAGGATAGACAAAATAGGCGTACCGGGTCTTATCCGGGGTCTGGAAGTGGATGTGGCTTCCCTTGGGAATGTAGATGATGTCGCCGGGGCCGCCGGAGATCACACGACCGTCGATCTCAATCTCCAGAGTGCCGTCGATGACCATATCGTACTCGTCATAGGTCAGCGTCCACTCGAAGCTGGTGTGGTCCAGCTCCATAATGCCGCAGCCCATGCGGGGGGCCTCCTCCAGGGTGACTACGTCCTTGAGCTTGACACCCTCCTGCTCGAAGGGCTCGCACTTGACGGTGCTGGTCTTGATGCCGATGATACCGCTGGGGTCCACCTCTTTGACAAAGCCAGGACCAGCCTTGCCGGCGGCCTCCTCCAGCACCTTGCTGACGATCTCGCGAATCAGTGCTTCACTAACATTCATAATATGCTCCTGTTTCTGTTAAGCCTCAACCTTAGTGGATTCAATCTTGCCCAGCAGCTTGGGTGCCAGAGCGTTGGCAACGATCAGGGCGGTAATACCACCCACCAGCTTACCCAGGATCACGGGAGTAACCATGGACTGGTTGACACCGGCGGTGAAGCCCAGGTGGTCGCCGAACACGAAGGCAGCGGACACAGCAAAGGCCACGTTGAGCAGCTTGCCCTTGGGGTTCATATCGCCCATGATGTTGAACATGGCGATGTTATTGGCCAGGGTGGCCACCATGCCGGCGGAGCCGTTCTCGTCCATACCCAGAGCGCTGCCGATCTTCTTCAGGGCGCCGCCGAAGGTATCAGTGATGAACTTAACCATGGGGAAGGCGCCGATCAGCACGATGCCAATCTGGCCGCAGGTCAGCAGGCCGGAGTTCAGGGGGGTCAGGCCGGTCTCGGGATCAACAGTGGACATCACATCGAACAGGGGGAACATGATGCCGGTGATCTGCTGGAACACAGCAATAGCGGTAAGGGCGGTAATCACGATGGTAACGCCGGTACCAAAGACGTTGAAGCCCTTGATCATGGGGCCGGGGGCGAACCACAGACCGATGACGATCAGGCCGGCGATGATGATAACGGGGATCAGGTTGATAATGATCTGCATGAAGGACAGCTTGTACTCGGTCATGGCGCTCATGGCCAGGCCGCCCACGATGCAGCCGATGGGAATGGTGATCAGACCGGCCAGCACGCCGGCGCCCAGGAAGGAGCGGTCCTTCTTGGAGATGATGCCCAGAGCCACGGGGATAGTGAACACGATGGTGGGGCCCATCATGGTACCCAGGATCAGACCGGCAAAGTTGCCGAAGGAATCGTTGCTGGCCAGCTCCATAGCCAGGGGGTAGCCGCCCATGTCGCAGGCCAGCAGAGTGGTGGCGAACATGGAGGGGTCAGCGCCGACAGCGGTGTAGATGGGGGTGATGATAGGGCCCAGCACCTCGGCCAGCACCGGGGCGGCAGCCACGACACCGGCCATGGACAGGGCCAGGGGGCCAATGGCGTTGAAGCCTTCCTCAAACTTCTCGCCGTAGCCGAACTTGTTGCCCAGGATCTTATCCACGGCACCCACCAGCATGAAGATCATCATGATCATCATGATGACGGAGTTGATGGACAGGTTGGAGACCCATGCCTGCAAGCTCTCAGTAAATACGTTCATTTTCTTATCCTCCTCAATTCACTTTGCGTTGTGCCAACCGGCACGCCAATTCCGCGGAGTTTAGAGCAAGGACTGGAACACCTGCTTTGCCGGGCGCGGGATCACGCTGGTGCTGACCAGCAGCTCAGCGTTCTCCGAAGCGGCAGCCACAGCCGCCCGGACAGCGCCCACGTCTCCGGTGAGGGTCACATAGCCCTTGCCGCCGACAGCGTAACCGATGCGCACCTCGATGAGGGTCACATTGGCCGCCTTGGCCGCCACATCCGCGGCGGTGATGGCAGAGGCGATGGAGTAAAACTCCAGGATACCCAGAGCGCCATCCTGAGGCACCTGGGTGGTCATACTGATAGCGGGAATGAGCTGGGGATGAACATTGGGCAGCAGCAGGGTGTTGACCACACACTCACCACCCCGGCGGATGCCCTCCGCCATAGAGGCTTTCACATCGCCGGTATCTCCCGCGATCAGGATGATGTACTTTCCGGGGCAGACGGTGGAGGCGCGGATGAGGTCTACCTGCGCTGCCTTTACCATATAGTCGCAGGTCTCAATGCCTCTGGCGATGCTGGTCAGCTCCACCATGCCGATGGCCATTCTCATACCGATTCGACCTCCTTCCGGCGCAGCCAGACGCCTGCCGGTGTGATTTCTTCTACCACGCCGTCTATGGTGGCGTGGATGTTGGCGGAGAGCCCCTCCGCCGCCTGGCCCAGCAGCTCACCCTTGGACACCTGGTCGCCCACCGCCTTGACGGGGGATGCGGGCTTGCCGATATGCTGCTGCATAGGGATGCAGACCCGCTTGGGCTCCAGAGTGATGCAGGTGTGGGCATGCAGGCCGTTGTAGGATGCAAGGCCCAGGCGGGCAATCAGCCGGTCCGTGGGGGTCTTGCGCTCCTCCACAAACTCCCGGGCATGGGGTTCCATGTTCCGGGGCACCTGGATTCCCCGGCTGCGCAGCTCACCCTTCAGGTAGCTGTTCACCTTCCGGGGGGAGAGCCCCATGGGGCAGGCGAACATCTCGCATACGCCGCAGTCGCAGCAGTTGGCTGCGTCTCCGAAGGTGGCCAGATATTCCTCGTTATCCTCCACACCCTTCTCCCGCCAGAGGTTCCGCATCATCAGATGGGGACGGATCTGGTGGCCGATGAGGTAGCGGGGGCACAGGTCGGTACACATCCGGCACTGGATGCAGGCGCTCTTGGCCTGATGCCGGATGGCGTCCATGGACAGGGTAGCCCTGCGGAACAGATAGTGATCCGGGGGCAGCACGATGATGTTGCCGGTGGTCTTGGTCACCACCGCCGCCTCAATGGCGGCGGGATCGGTGAGCACCTTGCCCATCATGGGCCCGCCCACAATGAGAGCGTACTTGCCGATGGCAGGAGCCGCGGCAGCCACACACTCCGTCAGGGGGGTGCCGATGGGCACCTTGAGCATCACCGGCTCCTTCACCTCGCCTACCACAGACAGGTACTTTTCGGTGACGGGCTTATCCTCCAGGGCGTCCATGATGTTGAGCAAAGTGCCCACATTGTCCACCACACAGCCTACATCCAGGGGCAGGCCCCGTTCGGGGACCGACCGCCCGGTGACCTGCTGCACCATGGTCTGCTCGTCGCCGGCGGGATAGAAGGTCTTCATCTGGAAGATCTCCACCTCTGCGTTGAGGCGGCGGATGGCATCCTCCAGGGCGGCGATCTCCGCCTTGTACTTACCCTTCAGGGCGATGACGGTCCGTTTCGCCCCCAGATGGGCGGCCACCGCGGCGGCGGCCGCCACGATCCGGTCGGGGAACGTCCGGCACAGATATTTGTCGGTCTCAATGAGCGGCTCGCACTCCGCGGCATTCACCAGGAAGCACTCCGCCTTGGCCGACAGCTTGACATGGGTGGGGAACCCGGCGCCGCCGGCTCCCACCACACCTGCGGCTTTCACCGCTTCTGTCAGATTCATATCAGGACCATTCCTTTCACGAGCACCCTGCTCAGTCTTCTGGGAGGACGCTCTCGTCGATCTCCTGATCGTCTACGATGCCCACAACAGTGGCGTCCACAGGGATGCTCATATCCCCGGCCGCGCTCCGGGCGGAGCTGCCGCCTACCACCAGCACCGTCTCGCCCACGCCGGCACCGATGATGTCCGCCGCCACCATGGGGCAGCGATCCTTGCCGCCGGTCAGCACGTTCAGCGGCTGTACCAGCAGCAGCTTCAGTCCCGCCAGCTTTTCTTCCTTACGGGTGGCCCAGATGGTACCGATGACTTTGGCAACTTTCATTCCAATGACCATTCCTTTCCCGGTGTTTGCGGCTCAGGGAGCTGGGAACCGGACTCAGCCCAGCTCCAGCCGAATGCCCCGGTCTTTGGCGCAATCCTTGGCCAGGGCGGTCAGGATGCACTTGGCCGGCAGGCGGATGCAGGTGACTTTGTCAGCCGCAGCGTTGGACACGTCCCTCTCCGTCAGGACCCGCTTATTCAGCTCCAGCACCTTCTCTGCGCCTCCGCAGGGGGCGGGATCAGGGGCGGGAGCGGGACACTCGGGCTGCTTCGCAGCAGGGGCCGCGTCTCCGGTCAGGGCCAGCTCCAGATTGCTCTGGCTGCAGATCACCACGCCGGAGGCTGTCAGCAGGTTCAGGTGGGCCTCCAGGGCCGCGTAGTAGGGCGCGGGCGCCGTGGTGGCGTAGCGGTACAGCTCCACCTGCTCCGTCAGGACGTAGACCCGCTTGCCCATCAGGATGGCCTGAGAGGCCAGGCGGGCGTAAGGGGTATCACAGATGCCCAGAGCCAGCTTGCTCAGCACGTCGTTGGTCAGCTGGCACAGCACCACGCAGGACTGGGCGGAGAGATCCACCGTCTCCTCCGGCCGGCAGACGCAGGTGATGTTAAAACGCTCCTTCAGTGCGCAGCTGCTCAGCATCTGGCAGCAGCACTGATCTTCCGTCTGACACAGCACCAACAGGCCGGGCTTTTCGGCGGAGGGCTCACCGGCGGGATCTTCCCCGGTGACGGGGGCGTCTTCCGCCGCCGCCAGCTTGGCAGCCACCCGGGCAAGGATCTCGTCAATGAGCATGCTCTGATCCATGCTGTCCCCTCCTTTCCTGTTTTAGATTTTACAGTTCATGGCAATGCCTGCAGGCGTCACCAGGAACGGGTTGGCCGGCTTCACGGTGTGGATGCCGGTCACTTTTTCAAAGACTGCCTCAATGCCAGTCAGGCAGCAGGTGCCGCCGCACAGATAGATGGTATCCGCGTCGGTCTGGCTCACATACCGCTTGACGATGCTGGCCATCTTCTCCAGCACCGGCCGCACCACCGGCAGGATCTCCCGGTGACGGGCGTAATCCTGCTTGATGGCCTCGGCCTCAGCAAAGGGGATGTGGTAATTTCCCGCCAGCACCAGAGAGAGGTGGGTGCCGCCGGTGGGCTCGTCCTCGGTCTGCACCACCACGCCGTCCTTCAGCATGGCCAGGCCGGTGGTACCGCCGCCGATGTCCACTACCACACCGTTTTCGATCTGATAAATGGCGTTGGCGGCGGAGGGCTCATCCAGAATGTCAGTGACCTCAAACCCGGCGCCCTCCGCCACATACTGATGGGTGCGGGCGCTGGACTCGGTGCCTGCCGGCATAGCGATGGCGCAGTTCACCAGCTCGGTGCCCAGACGCTCCTCCAGCTTTGCCTTCAGCTCCCGGACAATGCGCAGCGCACCGGTGTAGTCCACCACCACGCCGTCCCGCAGGACCTGGGCCGCCTGCTTTTCACAGGCCACGGGGTTGTTCTCCTCATCCAGCACCACCAGCACGATATAGGCCGTGCCCAGGTCCACGCCGGTCTTGAGCTTCTGGCCCACCGGGCGGAAGGTCTTGGTCTCGGATTCCTCCACACGGGCGAGGTAAGCGTTTACGCGGTCCAGATCCATCATGTCGCAGGGCTCCTTCTCTGATAAAATAGGAAATTACCGGATGATCTTGCCGAGGGTGAAGCCATGTACCATGGCCGCATTGGCCTCGTCAACATCAATGTGCATTTTGCAGCTGAACTGAGTGCTCACCCGGATGATCACGTCCTTGAACACCACCGGCCGCTCCGTCATGACCGCAACGGAAACCCGCTGCTTGTCCTTCAGGTTAAAGCGGATGGAGTCGGGAGCGGTCACGTGGATGTGATTGTGGGCGATGATCACGCCCTCTTTCAGATCCAGCGTGCCGCAGGGTCCCTGGATGGTGATGGCTCCGGAGCCTTTCACGTCGCCGGACTCCCGGACGGGAGCCTCCACGCCCAGCGCCATGCAGTCGCTGCGGGAGAGCTCCACCTGGGTGGCGCTCCGGGCGGGGCCAAGTACGGCTACCCGCTCCTTGGTCCCCTTGGGGCCGATGAGGGTCACCCGCTGCTCCGCCAGGAACTGACCCGGCTGGGACAGAGGCCGCTTATGAGTCAGCGTGGCCCCAGGCCCGAAGAGCAGCTCCACGTGCTCCTGAGACAGGTGCACATGGCGGGCGGATACCTCCACCTCTACCATGCCGGCGCTGTGGACGGCGTCCATGACGGCAGATACGATCTCTTTCATGTACGGCCGTCCTCCTTACGATACATACCCGCCAGGTACATGCACATCATGATGTGCAGCGCGCTGGACAGGCGATTGAGCTCTTCCATAATGTCCGGGCGGGTGCATTTGCTGCCCGTCAGGAATGCGGTGGCAGCAGCCACCTCGGTCTCCCGGACGGCAGCCCGGAGCTGGTTGAGCAGCGCGTAGTCCCGGCCCATGGTGTAATCGGGCAGCAGCATCTGCTTGATGCCGAAGAACTTCTGGGGGTTGTGGGACCGCTCCCGCAGCTCCTGGTGGGTCAGGCCGATGATGGTCTGGCGGCAGTACGTCTCGTCCAGCACGTCACACCGCATCATCTCCCGCAGGTTGTCCAGGATGCTGCCCAGATCGTCCACCAGCTTCTGATTGCCATCGGCGGCAATGAGAGCCTGATCCAGCACCACCATGGCCTGCAGGCTGTCCAGCTTGCCGCGGAACAGGATGCGGGGGTGATTCTTGGTTACCAGCTCGTTGCCGAACAGCTGGGTCATGTGCTCCGGCTTCTCCATATAGAAGGCGCCGGTCTCATGGTCCCGATACTTGGCGGTGGGTGCCGCCGCAGCCGCCGGAGCGGCAGCGGGGGCGGGAGCCGCCGGGGCGGCCGGCTCAGCCGGTGCCGCCTCGGGGGGCTCTCCCTTTGCGATCTTGATCTTGCGCTGCTGCAGGTATTCCCGCGCGGCGGGGGTGAGGATCTTGCCCTCCGGCACATAGTAGGTCTCGGGCTGAGCGTTTCTCAATTCCAGCCGGAGGAAATCCTCGGTAATTGCTTTCAAGCGCTCCACCCCTTCCTTTGCTCGTTGGGTTCGGACTTAGGCCCGTACCTTACTTCTCCAGAGAGGGCAGGATGAACTCCACCTCGTTGTGGGGACGGGGGATCACATGGACGCTGATGAGCTCGCCAACGCGCTCAGCGGCAGCGGCACCGGCGTCGGTAGCAGCCTTGACAGCGCCCACGTCGCCGCGGACCATCACGGTCACCAGACCGCCGCCCACGTGGACCTTGCCGATCAGGGTGACGTTAGCGGCCTTCACCATAGCATCAGCCGCTTCAATAGAGGCCACGAGGCCCTTAGTCTCGATCATGCCCAGAGCCTGAGTCATAGTTGCCATATTAAACTACTCCTTTCGAATTCCGGTTCAGCCGTCCAGACGAGGCAGGATGAACTCCACTTCCTCGTGGGGACGGGGGATCACGTGGACGCTGATGAGCTCGCCCACACGCTCAGCGGCAGCAGCGCCGGCGTCGGTGGAAGCCTTAACGGCGCCCACGTCGCCCCGGACCATCACGGTCACCAGGCCGCCGCCCACATGCTCTTTACCAATCAGGGTGACATTGGCAGCCTTCACCATGGCGTCCGCCGCCTCGATGGAAGCCACGAGACCCTTGGTCTCGATCATGCCCAGTGCCTGAGTCATAGTTGCCATATTCGACCATTCCTTTCCTGGAACAATTCAGAGGGATTACAGAGCCTGAAGACGGCCGATGATCCGGCGGACGATATCGTCGATGTCGATATCCTCCAGGCTGGGAGCAGGATGGCACACGCCGTCCTTGCAGTCGGGCACGCTGGCGCGGATGTCGTCCAGCTCACGCTGGCCGAAGGCCACGTACCGCAGGTTGAGCAGGTGCATGGGACCCACGTTCTCAGAGGTGGCGGAGCCGCCCACAGCGCCGCAGCCCAGAGTCAGGGCGGGCTGGAGGCCGGTGGTGCCGCCGATGCCGCCCAGGGCGCCGGGGGTGTTCACCAGCACGCGGGAAGCGGGCACACGCTTGGCAAAGTAATCGATCACGCTGTCATCCTTGCTGTGAATGATGCAGGTGTGGCCAGCGCCCTCATAGTGCAGGATCTCGCACACCTTGTCGCACACGTCCTTGTAGTCGGTGCCGGTGAAGAAGCCCAGGATGGGACCCAGCTTCTCGTTGGAATAGGGGTGGCCGCGGCCCACGCCGGTCTCCCGGGCAACCAGGACACGGGCCGTGGGGGGCACCTTCTCCAGGCCTGCCAGGCTGGCGATGGTGGCGACGCTGCGGCCCACGATCTCGGGGTTCATGGTGCCGTTGGCTCGCAGGATGAACTTGCCCAGCTTGGCCCGCTCCTCGTCATCCAGGAAGTAGGCGCCCTGCTTCTCCATCTCGGCCCGGACGGCGGGCACCATGTCCTCGTCGCAGATGATAGACTGCTCGCTGGCGCAGATGGTGCCGTTGTCGAAGGTCTTGGAGTCCAGGATGCGCTTGACTGCCAGAGGCAGGTCGCAGCTCTTCTCCAGGTAAGCGGGGCCGTTGCCGGGGCCCACGCCGATGGCGGGGGTGCCGGAGGAATAGGCCGCACGCACCATGGCGGAACCGCCGGTGGCCAGGATCATGGCCACATCGCGGTGGCGCATGAGGTTATCAGTGGCCTCCATGGTGGGGATGGTGATGCAGGACACCAGGTCCTCGTTGCCGCCGGCCTCCGCAATGGCCTGCCGGATGACCTTGACGGTCTCCAGGATGCAGCGTAGAGCGGTGGGGTGGGGGGAGAAGACGATGGCGTTGCCTGCCTTGATGGCAATCTCCGCCTTGTAAAGGGCAGTAGAAGTGGGGTTAGTGGAGGGGATCAGACCGGCGATAACACCCACGGGCACAGCCACGGTGCGGATGCCCTTGGCGTCGTCCCGGCTGATCTCGCCGATGGTCTTCATGTTCTTGATGTGCTCGTACACGCCCTGGCTGGCGAATACGTTTTTAATTACCTTATCGTCCACGATGCCGAAGCCGGTATCCTCGTGGGCCATCTGGGCCAGCCGGCGGGCGTTGCGCACACCCGCGTCGGCAATGGCCCGGACAATGCGGTCCACCTGGGCCTGGTCCATAGTGGCCAGCTCCTGCTGGGCCACCTTGGCCGCCTCTACCAGCTCACGGACCTCCTGCATGGACAGAAGATCTTTATCGATAAGCTGCATAGCTTACTCCATTCCTTTCCGTAGGAATTACACCGGGGATGAACGTCAGCTGTTTCTGTCGTTCATAAAGGCACGGATCGCCGTCAGCAGTTCCTCACGCTTGGCGAACCGGATCTCCTTCTTGGTCATACTGGTGAGCCCGATCTGACGGGCGACGGCACGCAGCTTGACCACCGGAAGGCTCTCCAGCTCCTCGTCGGAGAAGCTGACAGGCGCCTCCTCCTCTGCGGGAGGTGCGGCCTCCGGCTCAGGCTCAGGTTCAGGTTCAGGCTCGGGTTCCGGCTCCGGCTCCGGATCGGGCTGGGGCGCAGGCCCCGGCTGCTCCGGATTGGGATCCAGTTCGCCCAGGATGCCCTCCACCTCCCCGTGGGGGCGGGGGATCACATGGACGGAAATGAGCTGACCCACCCGTTCCGCCGCCGCAGCGCCGGCGTCGGTGGCGGCCTTTACGGCCCCCACGTCGCCCCGCACCATGACGGTGACCAGGCCGCCGCCCACGTGCTCCTTGCACTGCAGGTCCACGTTGGCGGCTTTGACCATGGCGTCCGCCGCCTCAATGGCGGCCACCAGTCCCCGGGTCTCGATCATACCCAATGCCTTCATAAGTACCTCCGTTCACAGACCTTGTCAGGTCTTTTTCCGTCCGTCAGATCTTGGGCTGATCGGCCACGGACTCCACGGCGGCGGCGAAGGCGTCGCAGGCGGACTTGCAGGCGGACTGGCTGCCGGTGAGCAGAGCGCCGCCGAAGTTGGTCTCAGAAGGAGGAGCGTACAGCACGCACATCCGCACGTCGGCGGCCTTCAGAGCGGCATCAACACCGTACATAGCCTCCAGAGGAGGAGCGATCAGGTAGGCAATGGCCTCGCCCTCGGCAATGCCGCAGCCCTCGGACAGGTAAGAACCGGTGCGGGAGATGCAGTGAGCGTAGTAGCACACGCTGTCATCGTCGTTGGCGGAAACGAAGTGGCAGACATTCTCGATCATGTCCACGCAGGCTTCCAGACCGGCCTTGGCCTCGGCGGGGTTGGGAGCGGCCAGGATGCCGATGATCTCGCCGGCCAGCGCGGTGTTGGCGTTGGCAGCGCCGGCGTAGAAGCTCTTGGCGTAAACGACCTTGCAGTCGGCCTTCTTGGTGGCCTCGTCCAGAGCGGTGTAGGTGACATCATCGCAGTCGGCGGTGATGATGGCCAGGGACTTCTGGTCGGGGGTGAGGCCCAGCTCCTTTGCCATGTCGGGGGCCACATTGGGGATCAGACGGGTCGCCAGGACATGTGCGGGCAATGGATCTCTTTTCATGGTAATTTTCCTCCCTACTCCTTAAAGTTTCAGATCGGTGCCGCTGGCCTTCTTCTCAAGCATGATCTTGATGATTTCGGCGATGTGGGCGCCGGCCTCGGCGGGAATGGTGCCGGCGCGGTGGATGTTGGACACCACGGTACGGCGGGCCTCAGGCATACCGATGGTAGCCTTGTAGGCGATGTAAGCGGACATGGACTCGGCGGTGATCAGGCCGGGACGCTCGCCGATAAGGGTGCAGGTGACGTCGGCGCCGGTGATCTCGGAAACCTCGTCCATCACGCCCACGCGGCCATACTTCACAAAGAAGGGGGTGCCCACGTCGATCTTGTAGCTCTGCAGGCCCTGCATCAGAGCGGGCAGCAGGTCGCCGATGTTGGCAGCCACAGCAGCGGAGGACAGGCCGTCCGCCACGTAGATCTGCACGGTGGGGTTCTTCTTGCACTTAGCCTTAATGGTCTCCACGGCCTCGGGGCTGAGCTTGCGGCCCAGGTCGGGGCGGGTCAGGTAAGTATCCTTGCTGTCGCACTGGGTCTGCACAGTCCACAGGCCCATCTTCTCCACGAACTCAGCGTCCACGTCGTTGAACACGGCGTCCTGAGCGGCGGAGTGAGCGGCGCGGAACTCCAGCTGGGGCAGAGTGTTGTAGCGGGCGCCGGCCTTGCCGATGCCCAGGCGGCAGGGAGCGTTCATCTTCAGCTCGGCATAAGCCTCGCCGTTCTCGGGGTCCTTTACCAGATACTGCTTGCGGATGTCGATCTCGGTGATGTCGGGGATGCAGCCATCCTCCACCTGGCAGGCGGCCTCGGCGGGGGCAGCGGTCCCGCAGCAGGTCTCAGCGCCCTTGGCGCCGCCGGCGTTCATCTCAGCCAGAACCTGCTCGATGATGCTTCTTAAATCCTTCTCATTCATAGCGTGCACCTCCCTCATTTACGCAGGAACACAGAAGCGTCGCCCGCCTTGGGGGTCAGCTTGCCGTTCTCGGAGAATCCCATCTTCTCCAGCCACATGTCGAACTCGTGGATGGGACGCAGGCCAAAGACCTCGCGCAGGGCAGCAGCCTCATGATAGCCGGTGCACTGATACATCAGCATGCAGTCGTCGCCCTCGGGCACGCCCATGATGTAGTTGCAGCCAGCGGCAACCAGCAGGGTGGCCAGGTTCTCGATGTCGTTCTGGTCGGCCTTCATGTGGTTGGTGTAGCAGGCGTCGCAGCCCATGGGGATGCCGGTCAGCTTGCCCATGAAGTGGTCTTCCAGACCGGCGCGGGTAACCTGCTTGGAGTCGTACAGGTACTCGGGGCCGATGAAGCCGACGACGGTGTTGACCAGGAAGGGCTGGTAGCGCTTGGCAAAGCCATAGCAGCGGGCCTCCATGGTGACCTGGTCCCAGCCGTTGTGGGCCTCGGAGGACAGCTCGGAGCCCTGACCGGTCTCAAAGTACATGACGTTGGGGCCGGTGCAGGTACCGCGGGACAGCATGGTGGCGCGGCCCTCGTCCAGCATGGCAGCGTTCAGGCCGAAAGCCTCGTTGCCCTTCTGGGAACCGGCGATGGACTGGAACATCAGATCCAGGGGAGCGCCGAACTTGTTGGCGGCCTCAGTCTGGGTGGTCACGTGGGCCAGCACGCAGATCTGGGTGGGGATGTCCCACTTATGCTTGAACTCGTCGAACATCTTCAGGATGCGGGCCACGCTCTCCACGGAGTCGTCCACGGGGTTCAGGCCGATGACGGCGTCGCCGCAGCCCAGGGACAGGCCTTCCATAACGGAGGCGATGATGCCCTTGGGATCATCGGTGGTGTGGTTGGGCTGCAGACGGGAGGAGAAGGTGCCGGGCAGACCGATGGTGGTGTTGCAGTGGGCGGTCACGCGCATCTTCTTGGCAGCGTAGATGAGGTCCAGGTTGCTCATCAGCTTACACACGCCGGCCACGATCTCGGAAGTCAGGCCGCGGGAGGCCCGGCGGATCATGTCGGGAGTGGTCTGAGTGTCCAGCAGCCACTCACGGAACTCGGCCACCGTCATGTTCTTATACTCGTTAAAGATGGTCTCGTTGACAGAATCCTGGATGATCCGGGTGACCTCGTCCTCCTCATAGGGGACGGCGGGGCAGTTGCGCAGATCGTTCAGGGTCAGATGAGAGAGCACTACCTTGGCAGCAACCCGCTCCTCCGCGGTCTCCGCGGCGATGCCGGCCAGTCTGTCACCGGATTTTTCCTCGTTTGCCTTCGCCATGACCTCTCGAATGGACTTGAACTCATAGACGTGGCCAAACAGCTTTGTTTTTAAGATCATGCTACTTCACCTCTCAAATATCCTTGTTAGGAATTAAAGATCAAGGTCTTGATGACGACGGGCAGAACCTGCCCGCCTGCGATGGGTTCGCCGATATCGATGTAATCACCGCTGAGGGTCTTGATACCGTCGATGCAGATCACTTCCTTCTTGTGCTCCAAGAGCACGTTGAGGGCGTTGCCCAGCACCTTGCCGATATCGTTTTCCACCACCACGATCAAGGGATAGGGACCTTGAATCACCTCCTTGGCACTTTCTATTACCGCCGCCGCCAAAGCCTGAACATCTGCAAAGCTGGTGCGCTTTTCTCCAGTAAAAGCAATGGCGATCTGTTCCGCCTTCCCCTCAGGCGTGAACAGGGGCATCTGTTGTATGATAGAGGATTTCAGCGTCTCCAGCGACGCCTCGTCCTCCGGCGATACCTTCAGAATGGGGATATTTTTGATGGGCAGCTTGTCCCGCTCGTAGCGGATGGTGCTGCCGCTGACCTCGGTGGTGTGGGTCCCCGCTCCCACCACGGTAGCCCGGATGGTCTCCACCGCCTGGCAGAGCTCTACCCGGTTCAGGTCAGGATCGGCCCGAATGGCCTTTCCCAGCAGGACGCCCACATCTCCGAAGCGGAAGACGTCGTCCTCCATCTTCTGATAGATGCAGTCGGCCACGCCGCCGGAGTAGGTCACTGCCTGTACCCGGGGCTGGTCCGGAAGGGCTCTGCCGTCGTTGGTATACATACCGGCGTGGTGGCCGTCGGCCTGCGTCAGATGCAGAGCCTGGGCCAGCTGGGCCGCCATCAGGCGGCACACACCGTATAGCTGCTCGGGATAAGCTCTGTCGCCCACCTGGATCTCGATGCCGTGGGCCTTGGCCAGAGCTTGGGTCTTGGGATAGATGTAGGAGATCCGGCCGTTCTCCACCTTGATGAGGCGGCCGCCCACGTCCAGGCAGCAGGTGCCCCGCAGGGTGCCCTTCTCATACAGGGCGATGTTGGTGGTACCGCCGCCGATGTCCAGATTGGCCACCGTAATGCGCTGGTCGTGGGACAGCACGTCGGCTCCTGCGCCCCGGCCGGAGAGCACCGACTCCAGGTCGGGTCCGGCAGTGGCTACGACAAAGTCACCCGCCAGATCGGACAGGGCGGAGAGCACCTCATTGGCGTTCTCCTTCCGGGCGGTCTCGCCGGTGATGATCACCGCGCCGGTCTTTAGCTCCTCCGGCTTGATCCCGGCCGCCCGGTACTCCTCCCGCACAATCTGTTTCACTGCCTCGGCGTCGATCTCTGTGGCCGAACGCAGGGGCGTGAAATAGATCTTGCTGCGGTAGATGACCTCTTTGTCCACAATGTTGATCCGGGGCACCGTGTAACTGCTGGCCTGGTTTTCAATGGTCAGACGGCTGAAGATCAGCTGCGTGGTGGAGGTACCGATGTCGATGCCTACACTGAGTATGACTTCGTGCAAGAAATTCACCCGCTCTCATTTTACCATAAAATGTAAAACAGCCCGGACGCAGAGAAATCCTCTCTGCTTCCGGGCTGCATCGCTCAGAATTCCGGGACATGATTACGTCACCACGTCCGCCTCGATCATTTGATTTTTAAAATCAAAGGTTGCGCAGGTACCCCAGCCGCCCGATTCAATGGTCAGCTTGCCCCGCAGCTTGTCCTTTACCAGGGTCTGGACAATGGACAGGCCCAGCCGGTTGCGCTCGGTGCTGTGGACATCAAAGCCGCTGCCGTTGTCGCAGACCTGGATGCTGGAATAGAGCTCTCCCTTTTTCACGGTGATCGTGATGAGACCGGTGTTCCGGTCCGTAAAGGCATATTTCAGGGAGTTTTGCAGCAGCTCGTTGATGATGATAGCCACTGAGGTAGCCACGTCCGAGTCCACCTGGAAGTCGTCCCCCTCCACCGTGATGGTCACCAGGCAGTGGGGATTGGAAAAATACCGCATGGTATTGTTTTTGATGTTGTTGATGACCTCACCGATCATCACCTCGTCCACGCCGCCCTGGGCCAGCAGCTCATGGGTACTGGCAATGGAGAGGATGCGGTTCATGCTCTCTCCCAGGACCTGACGGGTCTCCTCGCTGTCGGTGCGGCGCATTTGCAGCCGCAGCAGACTGGCGATGGTCTGGAGGTTGTTCTTCACCCGGTGGTGGATCTCCTTGATGGCCACCGACTTGAGAATCAGTGCCTTTTCCTGCTCCCGCCGCCAGGTCTCGTCCCGGATGATGAGGGCGAAAGCCATGCCCGGGGCGTTGAGCTGGACCTGCTTGATGTTCAGCACATGCCGGCCCACGGTGGTCTCCACGAAGGAGTAGCCCGACACCTCTTCCGGCGGCTCCTCCTGGTCGATGAGCCGGATGTTCTCATAGGTCTGGCCCAGCAGATCCTCCACATAGCCCAGCTTCTGGTAGAGATCCCGGGCCAGAGAGTTGCAGAAGGTGACCACACCGCTGCTATCCACCATGACCAGGGCCTCGTCTATACATTCCGTCAGCCAGTTGTTTTCCGACACCATGCGGGTCAGCACACTGGCGATGTTCTCATAGCTCTTTTCAGAAAAGTGGATGCGTTCGCTGACCAGATGCTGCTCGTCCACCCGCTTCTCACGGATCAGTACACCGATGATCCGGTTGCCGTGGCGGATGGGCTCCACCGACTGGATGGTGCAGCCGTTTTCCTGGGTGGTAGCCTTCATCTGTTTGGTGCCTACACCCAGGCGGAAGGTGCGGGCTACCGCTGGCTCATTCTCCGCTTTGGCCAGCAGCCCTACCACCGTGTTCTTATAGGACGAGGGCACATCCTCCGGCTTGGCCTCCGCCACCACGATGGCGTCGCCGTCCCGCCGGGGGCAGTCAATGAAAATATCCGCGTCTTCCAGGTTCGCCAGGGGCTGCAGAATCGCCGAGGTATGCTCGATGACCCGGATCTCCTCGTCAGAGAGGTCGGTATGCTTTCTGCACAGCTCCCAAATGGTATCCATGCCGATCACCCGCCGTTTTTGACCAGTATGATCTCCGCTACTCTCCGCATGGAGAGGTGCTTGTCCAGGCTGAGCTTTCGTATGTAATCATAGGCCTCCTGCTCGGTCATCGACTGCTCCTGCATGATGACGCCCTTGGCCTTTTCGATCACGCTCCGGCTCTCCAGACGTTCGGAGACCTTCGCCATGTCCTTACGCAGCCGTTTGAGCTCCCGGCTGCGGGCCACCGCCAGCTCGATGCTGGGCACCAGGGACTTTTCGTCGATGGGCTTGACCAGATATCCGCTGACACCGTAGCCCTTGGCCTGCTCCACAAACTCCCGCTCGCTGTACGCAGTGAGCATGATGATGGTATCGGCCAATTCTTCCTCATATATGATCTTTGCCGCTGAGATACCGTCCAAAAAGGGCATTTTAATGTCCAAAATCACCAGATCCGGATGATACAGCTTGCATTGCTCCACCGCATCAAATCCGTCCGAGACCTCCGAGAGCACGGTATAGCCGCCCTCGGACAGCAGTTCTTTAAGGTCCATTCTGCTGATCGGCTCGTCGTCGGCGATGACGACGGAAATTCCATCCTTTTCCATGTGAGCACCCTTCCTGTCTTATTGGAAGCCCAACCGCTGAACCAGATCATCCACTCCCTCGCCGGTTACGCTGCTGATCGTATAGATCTCCTCAGCACCGGCAATGTTCAGATATTTTTGCGCCCGTGCAAGCTGCTCCTGCGTGGCAAGATCCGCTTTTGTGACGACGCCGACGCAGGGCTTGGCAAATGTACTGCTGTATGCAGGGGGGAACATGCTCCCCGGCTCGGTGGCATCCTGCACCAGCACAATGATGTCCGCGTCGGCGGCGGTGACCATCAGGGCACCCCGAAAATACCGCCGCTCCAGGTATTCACCCGGCGTATCGATCATTGTTTCATTCCGTATCTGCACGGTTTGGGTCTTATGATACTTGAGCTCCTCCTTGGCGATCCGTTGGCACAGGGTGGTTTTTCCCGCCGTAGACCGGCCAATGAGGATAATGCGGGGACTCCGATTCTCTTTCATGGGCTACGTTTTGGTGATGGGCGCGGAAGCAAAGCCCATCATACCACAGAGCGTGTTCATGACCTCCGTCAGGGCGGCCTGAACAGCCGCCACATCTCCCGTGATGACCAGCGACCCGTTGAAGCGATCCACAAATCCGATCTTCACGTCCGCCGCCTTGGTGGCCACGTCGGCCGCAATCATAGCCGCCTCACTGGGGGTAATGGTAAAAATCCCAATAGCCCCGCCGCAGTCGATCAGGCCCAGCTTGGCATAGAGATCCTCCACCGGATTGGCGATCACATGTGCCAGCGTGACCTGTTTGCCAGGTACAAATTCCTGTATGATGCGCTGTTTTTCATCCAGCTCGATCAACAAAACACCCTCCTTACTGCCCGAGGCCTTGATTCTGCGCAAGGGATCGTACAGGGCAAGCTCTCAGTATGCCGGCGTATTCCATAACGCTTTAGGCAAAAATGCGACCCATAAAAGCATAAAAAAGCCCCTAGAATTTCTTGAATCGGTCATCCGTCATTCTTGAAATTCCAGGAGCTGCATCGCTCTGGGCGCAGTGTGTATCAGATACTAACGGCGCATCCGATACTTGCTTGGCTGAGAGTTTCCGCCAATTTATCCCTTACTTTTTTGGTTATTTTACCAGAAAAGACCCCGCATGTCAATGGCAAATCAAGCGATATCACAATCTGCGTCTGAGCGCAAATTCCTTAGGGCAGCTTGCCCGTGTACGCCTTCCGGTACAGCTGAGCTACTTCCTCCACGGTGCAGGCTCTGGGGTTGGTGGCGGTGCAGCGGTCAGCCACAGCGGCCTGGGCCATTTCGTCCAACGCCGCCTCAAACTCGGCGGCGCTCACACCGGCGGCCTGGATGGTGGAGGGCACGTTCAGCTTTTCCACATACCGCCGGGCGGTGCGGATGAGGTTGAGGGCGCTCTGACGGACGCTGCTGCTCTCCAGGCCCAGCAGACGAGAGATCTGGGCGTACCGCTTGGCGGTGGGGGTCAGCGTCTCAGAGCAGCCGGCGTTGAAGCTCATTACGTAGGGCAGCAGGATGCCGTTGGCCCGTCCGTGAGGAATGTGGAACCGGGCGCCCAGTGCGTGGGCCATGCCGTGGTTCAGACCCAGTCCGGCGTTGGAGAAGGCCACGCCGGCCAGACAGGAGGCGTTGTGCATTCCCTGGCGGGCCTTCAGGTCGTCGGGGTGCTGATAGGCGTTAAGCAGGTGGCGGCGCACCAGCTTGATGGACTTCTCCGCCGCCGCATCGGTAAAGTCGTTGGCAGCGGTGCACACAAAGGCCTCTACTGCGTGGGTAAACACGTCCAGACCGGTGTCCGCCGTGACCACAGGGGGTACGCTGGCGGTGAGCCGGGCATCCAGAATGGCCACATCGGGCAGCAGGCTATCGTCGATCAGGGGATATTTGACCTCTTTCTCCCGGTCAGTGATAACAGCGAAACGACTCACCTCAGAGCCGGTGCCGCTGGTGGTGGGGATGGCCACAAAGAGGCAGTCCCGCATATCCTGAGTTTTGGCGGCAAAATACACGATAGCCTTGGCCGCGTCGATGGCGGAGCCGCCGCCGAAGGCCAACACACAGTCGGGCTTAAATTCCTGGATGATGCTGACGCCCTTGGTGACAGTAGCCACGTCGGGGTCGGCCTGCACGTCGCTGAAGACCTGCCACTGGGCCCCCACCTGATCCAGCGCGTCGGTCACATAGCTGACCCGGCCGCTCTCCGCCATAAAGCGGTCGGTGACCACAAAGCCGCGATGGATCTGGCGGGCCAGATCGTCCAACGCGTTGCCGGTCATGATCTTGGTCCTGACGCTGAATTGTTCCATAGTCCCGCTCCTTTCCAAAAAAACATAAGGCAGCACCCTGAACTTCCGTCCAGGATGCTGCCTCGCATCCGATCCTAACGGGGCGCTTCATCGCGCACCCAAGCGCTTATAGCTTAACGTGTCACCCCGTCCCTGTCAAGTTTTTTATACACAGCCCCCGGAAAAAGCGATTGACATTTTTACCGCCGGCTGACATAATGACTTCGTCAAAGCAGGTGCGCTGACATGCGGAGGTTCCCCCCTCCGCCCGCCCCGCCGCCCAGAAAACGGCGGGTACAAAGAAAGGAATCAACAAAATATGGATGTCAGATTCGTTCTCCCCTCCGAGGTGGAGCAGCTGGCCAGGAACGTGGTGACCTCGTTCCCGTCCAAGACGCCGGCGGCGCTGCTGGAGAATATGGAAGGCGAACTGTACCGTCCGGACGAGGGACGTTACCTCGGCTGTTTTGATGACGGCGGAACCCTGCTGGGTTCTGTCCTGATGATGGATTTCACCCTCAACGTCAGAGGCGTGATGATGCCCATGGGCGCTGCGGCCTATGTCTCCGCAAACTTTCTCCACAAGAAAGAGCGGGTGGCCTGTACGCTGCTCAAGGTGCTGATGCGGTACTATGCCAAGCTGGGCACGCCGATCGGCTGCCTGCACCCCTTCAATCCCGCCTTTTACCGCAGCATGGGCTATGGCTACGGCAATGAGTATATTCTCTACCAGCCCAAGCCCTGCTACATCCGTTCCTTTGGGGACAAGTCCGGCCTGTCCTATGCCACTGAGGCCGACCGCCCCGAGGTGCTGGAGTTCTATCGGCGCTGGGCAGAAAAGACCCACGGCGCCACGATCCATCACTTTATGGATCCCCACCGGATCTTCGACGCCCCCTATGTGGTGGTGTGCCGCCGGGAGGGGAAGATCACCGGTTACCTCACCTTCTCCTTCGTGGAGGTGGACCATTACACTGACATGTACCACGATCTGATGGTGCATGAGATGATCTATGAGGACATGGACACTCTGAAGCAGTTCATGACCTTCTTCGCCTCCCAGGTGGATCAGATCGAGCGGGTGCGCATCCTGTCCACAGACGAGCGTCTGCACATGATGTTCACCAATCCCGACACCGGAGAAAATCGCGCCCATGACGGCTGCATCCACGAGATCGGCCGGCGCACCATGGGCTACATGACCCGCATTTTCGACGTGGCCGGCTACTTCCGGATGCAGAACCACTGCTGCCGTCCGGTGAGCCGCCCCTTCGTGCTGGCGCTTCAGGTGGAGGATGATTTCCTGCCCGACAACAACCGCACCTTCCTGCTGAAAATCGCCGACTCCCAGGTCTCCGTTGTTGAGCATGCTCAGCCTAACGTGGCCCTGTCCATCGGCATTTCCGCCCTCTCCTCCATGGTGATGGGCGCCTATTCTCTGCAGGACGCGGTAGTTTACGGTCTGGCCGAGCTGTCTGACCCTGCGTTTATGGAGGACGTCCAAAACGCCATCGGCTGGGACAAAAAACCGGTCAATCTCACATATTTTTAATTTATTTTGAAAAAAACAGGCGGGCGCTGCCAAGCAGCGCCCGCCTGTTTTTTGTCTTATTCTGTCTGAAACCACTCCCGGATCAGGCGGCAGAACATCTGCTCAGCCTCGTTGAGGATCCAGTGCTTGCGGCGCACCAGCAGGTTGAGCCGGTAGAGCTTGGGCTCCAGTGAATAGCAGGCCACCGGCCCGCCCTCTCTTGTGCAGGATTCTCCCAGGAAGGTCACGCCGCTGCCGTTGGACACCATGATCTGGGTGGCTACGATGCTGTTGGTCTCGCACATGGCGCTGGGCTCGAAGTGGTACTTTTCAAATAGCTGATCAGCCAGCACCCGAAGGGTGGAGCCCTTTCGGGACAGCAGGAAGTTCTCGTCCCCGAATCGTTTGACAAATTCCTCCTGCCGGATGGGGCCATCCGGATTCTCCCGGGTGTAGGGGTGGTCGGTAGGCAGGGCGAAGAGCACCTCCTCCTTCCGCAGCACGTCGGCATACGCCTCGTCAAAGGGTTTTACGGTATTGGCCGCCATCAGGCCCAGATCGATGTTCTCCTCCAGCAGCATTTTGGTCAGGGCGGGAAGGCTCTGCTCCGTGATCTCCACCCGCCAGTCGGGGTAAAACGCCTTGAACCTGGGTACGATCTCCGTCAGTGCCAGCAGGGCAAACTGGGAGGTGCAGCCGATGGTAATATGCCCCTTATTGTCCAGGCTGGCAATGTCCTTGTACAGCTGCTCCTTGATCTGGATGACCCGCTGGGCCGCCTCGGTATAAAGCTGCCCGGCCGGAGTGAGCACCAGTTCGCCCCGGGCGCGGAAGAACAACGGCGTGCCCAATTCCTGCTCCAGCTTGGTCAGATACTGGCTGAGGGAGGACTGAGAAACGAACAATTCCTCCGCGGCCTTGGTCATATTCTTCTTCCGGGCAATGGTGAGAATATAGGTCAGATACCTGGTATCCACTGGCGCACTCCTTTCAGCATTTCGTCATTTGGCCCAAAAAAGGCAGCGATAAGCATTCCCGATTGTGTAAATCACAATTGCGAATTGGTCAAAATCCGATCCATTGATTATAATCATTTTACCAAAGCAACAGAGGAAAGGGAAGAGATTTTCTTGCTGTTTCACCATAAGGCCGGAAACGGCGGAATTTCTTCCTCCCACAAAACCCGCCGCGGCGCGGGTTTTGGACAAGCATGGACGGAGGAGATCATATGGAAAAAGGAACCCCTGTCGTAACGGAAATGAAGGTCATTCCAGTTGCGGGTCGGGACAGCATGCTGATGACCCTGAGCGGCGCTCACGCTCCCTTCTTTACCCGGAACCTGGTGATCCTGAAGGACAGCGCAGGCCACACCGGTATCGGTGAAATCCACGGCGGTGACTACACCTGCGCAGCCCTGGAGAGCTGCATTCCCCTGGTAGAGGGCAAGCCCATCGGTACATACCGCAGCATCCTGGATTCCATCCACAAGGCCAGCACCCGCGCCCCGGAGGATGACGGCGAAGGCATCCAAACCCTGGACATCAGCAAGCTCAAGTTTGTGGTCAAGGCAGAGTGGGCCATCGAGTGTGCGCTGCTGGACCTGCTGGGCCAGTACATGGATCTGCCCATGTGCCAGCTGCTGGGCAACGGCAAGCAGCGGGACAAGGTGGAGACCCTGGGCTATCTGTTCTACGTCAGTGACAAGAGTAAGGCCGAGGCTCTCCCCTATCTGGACGAAAGCGACAGCAGCGATCCCTGGTTCCGGCTCCGCCGGCAGGAGATGCTCACCCCGGAGCGCATCGTGGAGCAGGCGCAGGTGCTCCATGAAAAGTACGGCTTCCGCAACTTCAAGCTCAAGGGCGGCGTGCTGCCCGGCGCGGAGGAGCTGGAATCCATCCAGGCTCTCAAAAAGGCCTTCCCCAACGGCCGGATCAACATCGATCCCAACGGCGCATGGGGCCTGGAAGAGGCCATCCGGATCTGCAAGCCCATGGAGGGTATCCTCACTTACGTGGAGGATCCCTGCGGCCCGGAGGCAGGCTACTCCAGCCGTGAAATCATGGCAGAGTTCAAAAACGCGGTGAATCTGCCGGTGGCTACCAACATGATCGCCACCGACTGGCGGCAGTTCTACCACGCCGCGGCTCAGAAATCGGTGGATATCGTGCTGGCCGACCCTCACTTCTGGGGCTTTGACGGCAGCGTTCGGATGGCTCAGCTCCTCAATGACTGGGGCCTGACCTGGGGCAGTCACTCCAACAACCACTTCGACATCACCCTGACTGCCTTTGCCCACGTGGCTGCCGCCGCACCCGGCACGCCCACCGCGCTGGACACCCACTGGATCTGGCAGGACGGACAGAACCTGCTGAAGGATACCCCCCAGATCAAGGACGGGTACCTGGAGGTGCCGGATAAGCCCGGTATGGGCGTGACCATCGACATGGAGAAGGTAGCCGAGGCCAACGCGCTCTATCAGAAACTGCCCAGCCATGACCGGGACGACGCCATGGCCATGCAGTACCTGATCCCCAACTGGAAATACGATTCCAAAAAACCCTGCCTGGTCCGCTGAGTCCCGGAGACGGATCGGTCAACGAAAGAGAGGAGTGAGCTTGTGAAGACCCAAAAGATGCAAGACCAAGTGTTCGGCATCATCGTACTGGCAGTGGCGGCGTTTTACACGGTGTGCACCCTGATGATCCCCGTGAAGGAGGGCGCTGACATCATCAACGCCCGCACCATGCCTCTGCTTCTAGCAGCCCTGATGTGGATCCTGGGCATCTGCCAGCTGGTAACCGCCAGAAAGTCCGATACCAAGCCGCTGGAAAAGGCCCAGCGGGACCTGCGGACGGTGTTCAAAACCGCCGTGCTCATTGTGGTTTACATCGCCCTGTTTGAGCCGGTAGGCTTTATCATCACCACCATGGTCTATCTGTTCCTGCAGTTTATCTTCCTGACGCCTGCTGACAAGAAGCCCAACTTCGTACTGTACGGCGTCATCGCGGTGGTGGTCAGCCTGTTCGTATACACCATCTTCCGCTACAGCCTGGACATCATCCTGCCCCAGGGCCTGATCACATTCTTCTAAGGAGGCGAATCTCAATGTTGGAACTGTTTGCACAGGGGTTTGCCAATGTGTTTTCCCCCTTCTGTCTGGTGCTGATGCTGCTTGGTACCATCATCGGCATCATCTTCGGAGCAGTGCCCGGACTGTCCTCCGTGATGGCCATCGCCCTGTTCCTGCCCCTGACCTACGGCATGGATCCCGGCCAGGGTCTGTCCGTGCTGGTAGCCCTGTATATCGGCTCGGTGTCCGGCGGTCTGGTGTCCGCCATCCTGCTGAAGATCCCCGGTACCCCCGCTTCCATCGCCACCTGCTTTGACGGACACCCCATGCTGGCCAAAGGCGAGGGTGCCAAGGCTCTGGGCGCCGGCGTCTTCTACTCCTTCCTGGGCACCATCATCAGCATCGTTGCCCTGATGTTTATTGCCCCCCAGGTCGCCAAAGTGGCCATCAACTTCGGCCCCCACGAGTACTTTGCCATCTCCATTTTCTCCCTGATGCTCATTGCCACCCTGTCCTCCGGCTCCATGATCAAGGGTATCTTCTCCGGTGTGCTTGGCCTGGCCTTCGCCACTGTGGGTATCGCCCCTCTGGATGCGGTGAAGCGGTTCACCTTCGGTACCGTGGCGCTGTCCGACGGCTTTGACGTGCTCACCGTCATGATCGGCCTGTTCGCCGTGTCCGAGGTCATTAAGATCGCTGAGGTAGCCAAGAGCGAAAAGCCCGGCGACGTGGCCCAGGTCAATATGAAGGTCAAGGGCTTCGGCTTCTCTGTCAAGGAATTCATTCAGCAGATTCCCAACGCCATCCGGGCCGCCCTGGTGGGCCTGGGCATCGGCATCCTGCCCGGCATCGGCGCCGGCACCTCCAACCTGGTGGCCTACACCGTCAACAAGAACACCGATAAGAAGCACTCCGACGAATATGGCAAGGGCTACATCGGCGGCATCATCTCCTCCGAGACCGCCAACAACGCCTCCGTGGGCGGCGCCCTGATCCCCCTGATGACTCTGGGTATCCCCGGTGACGGCGTCACCGCCCTGCTGCTGGGCGCCTTCATGGTCCACGGCATCGCCCCCGGCCCTCTGCTGTTCCAGAACTACGGTCCCCTGGTGTACACCATCTTCGTGGCCTGCATCGTAGCCACGGTGCTGATGCTGGTGATCGAGTGGTACGGCATGCGTATTTTTGCCAAGATCCTCAAAGTGCCCCGCCACATCCTGCTCCCCATCGTGTTTGTGCTCTGCGTGGTAGGTGCCTTCGGCCTCTCCAGCCGAGTGTTCGACGTGTGGGCCGTGCTGATCTTCGGCGTCATCGGCTACTTCTTCACCATCTTCAAGGTCCCCCAGGCTCCCTTCGTCATTGGTTTTGTGCTGGGCAGCATGGCTGAGACCAACTTCCGCCGCGGCATGATGATGAGCGACGACAACTTCCTGGACTTCTTCACCAAGCCCATCGCCGCCGCGTTCCTGATCTTCACCCTGGTGTACTTCATCTACGTGGTCGTCAAGGAAATCAAAAAAGCCCAGGCCAGAAAAGCGGCCAGCAGCCAGGCGGTCTGAGCTTCAATAAAGAAATTTATGATGGAAAGGACGCATTGACATGAAAAAGAGACAGCTTTTTGCATCTGTGATGGCCGGTGCCCTCCTGCTGGGCACCCTGACCGGCTGCGGCAACAGCTCCAGCTCCTCCGGCGACAACGCCGAAGAGTGGCCCACCAAAGCGGTCAACGTGGTGGTCACCGCCAGCGCCGGCGGCGACACCGACTTCAACGCCCGCACCTTTGCCACCTATTTTGAAAAGGTCACCGGCCAGCCCATGGTCATTACCAACACCGCCGGCGGCGGCGGCAGCGTGGCCACCTCTGAGGTCAAGGACAGCAAGCCTGACGGCACCAAGATCCTGTTCTGCCACACCGGCCAGATGATCGTCAACGAGGTGGCCGGCCTCATCGACTACAGCATGGACGACTTTGACATTGCCTGCATCCCCGCCGTGGACAAGGGAACCGTTCTGGTGGCCAGCAAGGCTTCCGGCATCACCTCTGTGGAGGACCTGGTGGAGAAGGTCAAGGCGGCTCCCGGTGAGATCACCTACGCCTCCGAGCTTGGCGGCTACTCCCACCTCCAGGGCCTGATCCTGATGGATAAGGCCGGTATTGATCTGAAAATCCTGGATATCGGCTCCGCCTCCGATAAGATCACCAACATGCTGGGCGGACGTGTGGACCTGGCCGCTATCTCTTACGGCGCCGTGAAGGACTACGCTGAGACCGGCGATCTGGTGATCCTGGCCCAGTACAATGAGGAGCGCAACGAGAACCTGGATCCCGACATCCCCACCTTTGTGGAGTGCGGCATCGACTTCGTGATGGAGAAGCCCTACATCATCGCCTTCCCCAAGGGCACCGATCAGGCTATCATTGACAAGATCAACGAGGTAGCCGCCCAGATCGCCGAGGACCCCGAATACCAGAACGCTCTGATCGAAGGCTATAACCAGCCCGCCGAGTACATCGCCCACGATGACGCGCTGGAGCTGCTGTCCCAGACCCGGGAGGAGTATATGGCCTATCAGGACCTGCTCCAGTAATATAGTTCCCTCTCTTTCCCAAATTTCTTTCCTTTGTTTCCCACTTATCCTTTTGTTCTTGCCGGCTATGTGTGCTACCGTCACATAGCCGGCGCTTTTATTTGTCATTTTAGGGGTTGCCTTTAAGGTAAAAATATGATATCCTCAAACGGCAGCCAAAAGGCTAGCAAAATAATAGGAAAAAGGAGGAAAATCAGGTGGACCAATGCGGACGAAGTACCAACGCGGGCTGTGAGAGTGCCTTAACGGGCCGGTCTGGCGCCGCCTGGTTTTCCCTGTAACAAGGGGAACGCCGGGCGGGGCCCGGTCAGTTGTTCCCAGATAGGAGCTCTCCGCCGCGGGGAGCGGCCGGGCATATAGCCCGGGCGCTCTGCCGCGGCGTGCCTGTTTTGGTCACTTCCTCGCTGTATCTCAACAGACAGGAGGAAAGACCCATGAAACAGAATCTGACTTTGGAGGCGCTGCGGGATCTGCTGGAGCGCCGGGACGTGCACGCCCTGCGGGCGGCGCTGGCGGAGGAGCACCCCGCCGATCTGGCGGAGCTGCTGGAGGCGCTGGCAGGCCAGGAGAAGCTGGCAGTTTTTCGCGCCTTGCCCAAGGAGGCGGCGGCGGAGGTGTTCTCCGAGCTTCCGCCGGAGGATCAGAAGGCCCTGATCCAGGCGGCTACCGACCAGGAACTCTCCGCCATTGTGGAAGAGCTGTGGGTGGACGATGCGGTGGACATGCTGGAGGAGCTGCCCGCCGGGGTGGTGAAGCGGGTGCTTCAGGCCGCCCGTCCGGACACCCGGCAGCTTATCAACCAGTTCCTCAACTATCCGGAGAACTCGGTGGGCAGCATTATGACCGCCGAATTCACCGACCTGAAAAAAAGCATGACGGTGGCTCAGGCCATTGACCACATCCGAAAGACCGGAGCGGACTCGGAGAGCATCTACACCTGCTATGTCACCGACGCCGCCCGGCGGCTGGAGGGCGTGGTCACCATCCGGGAGCTGCTGCTGGCCGGCGACGGAGAGCGGGTGGCCGACTTGATGGAGGCCGACGTCATTACCGCCGAGACCGGGGAGGACCGGGAGGAAGCAGTGGCCCGGCTGATGAAATACGACTTTCTCTCCCTGCCGGTAGTGGACAAAGAGGGCCGTCTGGTAGGCATCGTCACGGTGGACGACGGCATGGACGTACTGGAGAAGGAGGCCACTGAGGACTTTGAGAAGATGGCCGCCATGGCCCCCTCGGAAAAGCCCTACCTGAAAACGAGTGTGTTCTCCCTGGCCCGGCACCGCATCGTGTGGCTGCTGGTGCTGATGATCTCCGGCATGATCACCGGCGGCATTCTGGGCCGGTATGAGGCGGCTTTTGCCGCCATGCCGCTGCTGGTCACCTTTATCCCCATGCTCACCGACACCGGCGGAAATGCCGGCAGCCAGTCCAGCACCCTCATCATCCGCGGCATGGCGGTGGGCGAGATCCAGCTGCGGGATTTTGCCCGCGTCTTTTGGAAGGAGCTGCGGGTGAGCCTGCTGGTGGGTGCGGTACTCAGTGCGGTGAACTTTGTCCGTCTTATCCTCACCTACCCCGGCCAGACGGCCACCGCCCTCACTGTGGCCGCCGCCCTGTATGTCACGGTGCTGCTGGCCAAGACTGTAGGCGGCATCCTGCCTATGGCGGCCAAGTTCTTCAAGGCTGACCCGGCTATTATGGCCGCCCCTCTCATCACCACCATTGTGGACGCCATCTCTTTGATCGTATACTTCAATATTGCCAGCGTGCTGCTGCCCATCTGAGCAAAAAACGTCCCTGTCCGCCAGACGGACAGGGACGTCTTTTCATTTCTTACGCTTCTTTGCCCCGGCGCAGGTCGCAGATCACCTTGACGATCTGGATCACCAGGGTGGGCAGGAAGGCCAGGCCCACGATCTCTCCCAGGTTGGCAACCCCGAAGGCGGGAGCCACCATAAACAGGCCCTTGAGGCCGGGGATGAACAGCACCGCCAGCAGCAGTACCACACCGGCAAAGAACGCCATAATGGAGTACTTGTTGGTGGAGAACTTCAGCCGGAAGATAGACTCGCTTCCCCGGCAGTTAAAGCCGTGGAACAGCCGGGCCAGGGTGAGGGTAGCGAACGCCATGGTGGAGGCCATGACGGCGTCGCCGCCCTGGTAGCCCAGGTAGAAGGCGATCATGGTAACGATGGCGATCAGCAGGCCCTGGCCGCCGATGCGGGTGAGCAGAGGCCGGTCCAGAATGGGCTGCTTGGGGTCCCGGGGCTTCTGGTCCAGCAGGCCCTGGCGGGCGGGCTCCATGCCGATGGCAATGGCAGGCATGGAATCGGTGAGCAGGTTAATGAACAGCAGGTGCACCGGCTGGAAGGGCACCGGCAGCGCCAACAGAGAGGCATAAAGCACGCAGAAAATACCAGCTGTATTGCCAGAGAGAAGGAACTGGATGGCGTTTTTGATGTTGGCGTACACGCTGCGGCCGTTGACCACCGCCTTGACGATGGTAGCGAAGTTGTCGTCGGCCAGAATCATGGAGGCGGCGTCCTTGGACACCTCGGTACCGGTGATGCCCATGGCTACGCCGATGTCGGCCTTCTTCAGGGCAGGGGCGTCGTTGACGCCGTCGCCGGTCATGGACACGATGCAGCCCTTGCGCTGCCAGGCGTTGACAATGCGGATCTTATGCTCGGGAGACACCCGGGCGTATACCGAGATCTTCTCCAGCCGCTGATCCAGGTCGGCGTCGGTCATCTGGTCCAGCTCCAGGCCGGACACAGCCTCATCCCCGTCCCGGAAAATGCCCAGCTGTTTGGCGATGGCGGAGGCAGTGACCTTGTGGTCGCCGGTGATCATGATGGTGCGGATGCCGCCCCGCTTGGCGTCGGCCACCGCCTGTACTGCCTCGGGCCGAGGCGGATCGATCATGGAAATAAGGCCGATAAAGGTGAACTCGTTCTCGTCGTCCAGGGTCAGGGGCCGAACGCTGTCTATCTCCTTGTAGGCAAAGGCCAACACTCGCAGGCCCTCCATGGACAGCTCCATATTTACCCGGGCGATCTCCTCTTTCCGCTCGGGAGTGAGCTCCACCTTCCCCTCCCGGGTCAGCAGCCACTTGGACCGATCCAGCAGTACATCGATGGCGCCCTTGGTGAACAGCGTGGGAACCCCATCAATGTCATGGAGGGTGCTCATCAGCTTGCGGTCGGAGTCAAAGGCCAGCTCGCCCAGCCGGGGATGCTGGGCACGATAGGTCTCCTCGTCCACACCGAACTTCTCGCCCAGCATCACCAGAGCCACCTCGGTGGGGTCACCGATAGAGGAGCCAGTCTCCTCGTTGTTGGTGGCGTCGCTGGCCAGCAGGGCGGCCTTGAGCAGCAGCCGCTGCACGTCGTTCACCAGCTCCAGGTCATCTCCCTCCAGCAGGGAGCCGTCGGCGTACACCTTCTGGGGGGTCATCTTGTTCTGGGTCAGGGTGCCCGTCTTATCCGAGCAGATGACGGAGACGGAACCCAGGCTCTCCACCGCCTTCAGGTCCTTCATAATGGCGTTCTGTCTGGCCATCTTCTGGGTACCCATGGCCAGCACAATGGTGACAATGGAAGAGAGCGCCTCGGGAATAGCGGCCACCGCCAGAGCCACGGCGAACATGAGGGAGTCCAGCACCCCCATATGGGTGCGGAACACAGACAGGGCAAACACCACGGCGCAGATGGCCATGATGACCACCGCCAGCTTGGCGGAGAAGTTGTCCAGGCTCTGCTGCAGAGGCGTCTTGCGCTGCTGGGTCTGGTTCATCAGAGCGGCGATCTTGCCCAGCTCGGTGTCCATGCCGGTGCCGGTGACCAGCACCTCCGCACGGCCATAGGTCACCAGGGAGCCGGAGAACACCATGTTCTTCTGGTCGCCCAGGGCCACCTTGCCACCCTCGATGACCTCGTCGGTCTTGTCCACGCCCTCACTCTCACCGGTGAGGGAGCTCTCATTGACTTTTAGGGAGAAGTTTTCCAGGATGCGGCCGTCGGCCACCACCATGTCGCCTGCCTCCAGCAGCACGATGTCGCCGGGCACCACGTCGGCGGAGGGAATCTCCACCCGGACGCCGCCACGCAGCACCTTGGCAGTGGGAGAAGACATGGCTTTCAGGCTCTCCAGGGACTTTTCCGCCTTCAGGTACTGGACGGTACCCAAGATGGCGTTGAGGATGAGCACGGCGAAGATGACGATGGTGCTCTCTACGTTCTCCGACAGTGCGGAGATGAAGGCTGCGACGATGAGGATGATGACCAGCAGATCCTTGAACTGCTCCAGAAAGATCTGAAGTACGCTCTTTTTCTTGCCTTCAGACAGTTTGTTGGGGCCATACTGGTCCAGCCGGGCCCGGGCCTGCTGATCCGTCAGGCCCTTCCGGTCGACCTGCTGGGCCTCCAGCGCTTGGGATGTGGTCTTGCTGTAATACGGTTCTGTCATAAGATCCCTTCCCTTTGTTAATATTCGGCGAGAGGGCAATAAAAAAAGACCTCCCGCCAACCGCCGTCCACGACAACAGTTGCCGAAAAGTCTTGTTACCACATCGGGCGCGTACCGCCAGGTCAGCAGACTGACCGTGATGTTGACGGAACGACTTTCAAACTACTCCCTTTTCAACTGTCGGTATCATATCACATTCCCGCGGCCAAGTCAATTCTTTTCCAGTATTCCCCCGCTTTTCAGCATTATTCCCGGAGCGGTTGACGTGGCGCCCGCCTTCCGTTATACTTTTTTCAGCAGTCCTTTTTGAGAAAGGAGCCGTTCATGAAATCAAAAGTCGTTATCACGCTGTTGAAGACCGCCTGGGTGCTGGAGATGATCATCGCCGCTTTCATTCTGATCGTCACCGTGGTTCAGATGCTGCTGACCGGGAAGGACTCCCTGACATCCCTGCTTGCGGGTCAATTCAATTTGGACCAGTTTTTAGCTGGCGCCATGAACATCATCGTGGGTCTGGAGTTCATGAAAATGCTGGTCCTCCATACGCCCAGAGCCGTCACCGACGTGCTTCTCTTCGCTATCGCCCGGCAGTTGGTGGTAAGCCACGCCTCCCCGGTGGATACCCTGCTGGGGGTCTCCGCCGTAGCGCTGATCTTTGTGATTAAAAAGTTCCTCCACACCAAGGAGGACTCCGCCATTCCCGGCGCCCAGCCACCCCAGCCTCCGGCCTCATAACGCAGAAACCGCGGAAGCCCCCAGCTTCCGCGGTTTTTTTGCCCGTTGTGAAGAATCCGGCCGCTCTCAATCGTATTCTGGGTGAAAGCGCTTTTTATTCCCTTCGGAAAGGATGTGACAGACATGGCTCCCACATTGGACCGGGCGGAGGCCCGGCGGCTGGTGGAGACCTATTCCGACCTGATCCTCCGGCTGAGCTACACCTATCTGGGCAATACCCACGACGCCCAGGATATCTGTCAGGACATTTTTCTCAAGCTGCTGCAACATCCCCAAACTTTTGACAGTCCGGAGCATGAACGGGCCTGGATCATCCGCGCTGCCGTCAACCTGTGCAAGGATCACCTGAAAAGCCGCTGGCGGCGCACTACGGTGGCTCTGGAGGCGGCAGAGATCGTGCCCGCTCCCCAGCCTGAGGAGGGCAGTCTGCTGGCGGCACTGGAGCTGCTGCCTCCCAAATACCGGGCCGTCATCTACCTCTACTATTACGAGGGCTACTCCGCCAGGGAGATCGGCGCCCTGCTGGGAGAAAAACCTGCCACCGTCTTTACCCGGCTGGAGCGGGGACGGCAGAAGCTGCGGACTTATCTGGAACAGGAGGATTTGACATGAACCGTTATCAGGATACGATGGACCGGCTCCGCTTCACCCCGGAGCAAAAGGAAGATATGGTAGACCGACTGATGGCGTCGGAGGTAGCCACTCCCCGCCGGGTCCTGCCCATCCGCCGTCTGGCTGCGGCGGGGGTGGCCGCCGCTCTGGTACTCAGTCTGGGCGCGGCTGGAGCCACCGGTGCTTTGGGAGAGGTAGGAGCGGCTTTCTCCGCTATTTTCGGCTCCTCCGCCCAGACCGAGGTCATCGACAAGATCGGCTACCCCGTTGGGGCCTCCGACACCGACCATGGCATTACCGTCACCGCCGACGCCATCGTGGGGGACACTTACAGCTATGCGGTGGTGTACACCATCCAGCGGGAGGACGGAACGGCTCTGGTAAGTGATGACGTTCTGGCCCGGGCCGCAAATCCGGAGACCGAGGCCCTGCCGCTGGCCTTCCAGTCCCATGACACCACGCCCCGGGGCTACAAGGGCGGCAGCCACGCCAGAACCTGGTTCTTTGACGCTGATCCCGCCGACAACGCCATCCAGTTCGTGGAGCTTCGCACCCAGGACACCCCGATCCAACCCGGGGAGCTCACTGTCCAGCTCCGGGATCTGGAGCTTTACAACGAGGACTATACTGCCTGTACCACCCTGGCAGAGGGGAGTTGGACGCTGAAGTTCCAGTTGGACTTTGAGGATTCCTCCCGGGTCCTGCCCTGCGGGCAGACCTTCCGGCTGGACGGGGCGGAGGCCGAACTCAACACCATCACCCTCTCCCCCCTGTCCATCCAGGTGGATTACACGGTCCATGGGGCGGGAGATCCCAGCCTGGACTGGATCGAGCCGCTCTCCCTGTCCCTCACCTACACCGATGGCACCACTCTGGATCTGTCCCATGCCGGCGGCTCCAGCGCCTACGGTGAAGACGGCGTAAACTGCCAAAAAAGCATGATTTTTGACCAGATTCTCTCCTTGGATGAGGTGGCTTCCATCACCGTGGGGGATGTGGTCATCCCCGTCACCCAATAAGCAAAAACCGGGCCCGCCGGTTTGCGGGCCCGGTTTTCTTATCTCTGATACTCGAATTCCAGGTTGTAGAGGGAGACGATGTCCCCGTCCTTGATGCCCATTTCCTCCAACCGGTCGAACAGGCCGGACTGGCGGAGCATCTTGTCGAACCAGTTGCGGGACTCGTAGTCCCCGAAGTTGACGTTGGCCATGAGCCGCTGGAGCCAGGGACCCTCCACGATCCAGGTGTCCTCCTCGTGGATAATATTGAGGGGCTCGGAGGTATCCACCTCCGGGGGACGCTCCACATAGGTGGGCTCGTACACCGTGATGGGAGGCAGGTGCTCCAGTTCCCGGGCGGCGGCGAACATCAGCTCCCGGGTGCCCAGCTGGGAAGCGGCGGATATCTCATAGAAGGGCATGCCCAGGGCCTCCACATGGGCCTTCAGGGCTTCCAGACCGGAGCGGTCGGCGGCAATATCCACCTTGTTGCCCGCCACAATCATGGGCCGGTCCTCCAGGCCGGAGCCGTACTGCTTCAGCTCCTCCTGAATTGCCTCAAAATCGGCCACCGGGTCCCGGCCCTCAGAGCCGGACACGTCCACCACATGGATGAGCAGGCGGCAGCGGTCGATGTGCCGCAAAAAGTCGTGGCCCAGGCCGGCGCCGTCGGCGGCGCCCTCGATGATGCCGGGGATGTCGGCCAGAACGAAGGACACCCCTTCTTCCACATACACCACGCCCAGGTTGGGGAACAGGGTGGTGAAGTGGTAGTTGGCGATCTTGGGCCGGGCTTTGGAGACCACCGAGAGCAGGGTGGACTTGCCCACGTTGGGGAAGCCCACCAGACCCACGTCGGCCAGCAGCTTCAGCTCCAGAATGACCTGCCGCTCCTGACCGGGCAGCCCCGCCTTGGCAAACCGGGGCACCTGCCGGGTGGGGGTGGCAAAATGCTTGTTGCCCCAGCCGCCGTTGCCGCCCTTGGCCAGCACGAAGCGGTCGGTCTCCGACATGTCGCAGATGATCTCATTGGTGTCGGCATCCCGCACTACGGTGCCCCGAGGCACCTTGATGACCAGATCCTCTCCGTCCTTGCCGGAGCAGCGCTTGCCCTGACCGTCCATGCCGTTACCCGCCACATACTTGCGCTTGTAGCGGAAGTCCATCAGGGTGGACATATGGGGGTTGATCTCCAGGATCACGCTGCCGCCCCGGCCGCCGTCGCCGCCGTCGGGGCCGCCGGCGGCCACGTACTTCTCCCGATGGAAAGCCACCGCGCCGTTGCCGCCGTTGCCCGCCTTCACAGTGATGCGGGCGGTATCTACAAAGGGTGCTGCCATAGTTCCTCCTTGCTCTCAAAGAAAAAGCCCCGGAACGGGATTCCGTCCGGGGCTTAGTTTACCCATATTGCAGGCAATTACTGCGCGATCTCCACAATGGAAACCTGCTTGCGGTCCTTGCCCAGGCGCTCGAACTTGACCTTGCCGCTCTTCATAGCGAACAGAGTGTCGTCGCTGCCCTTACCCACGTTGACGCCGGGATGGATATGGGTGCCCCGCTGGCGGACCAGGATGTTACCGGCCAGAACGAACTGACCGTCGCCCCGCTTCACGCCCAGACGCTTGGCCTCGGAATCACGGCCGTTACGAGTGGAGCCAACGCCCTTCTTGTGGGCGAAGAACTGAATACCGATGTTCAGCATGGTGTCACACCTCCAAACTTGTGTGTTGATGAAACGCTGTGCGGGGAGGTCAGTCCTCCTCCAGCACCAGCACATAGTCGGGATATTCCTCGTGCAGACTGGTCATGTGGACCATGAGAGCGGTCAGAAGAGTCTGACAGGTGCTCTCAGCGGTCTGGCCAAGCCCGCCGGGGAGACGCAGGGAAATGGACGCGTCCCGCTCCTTTACCTTTACCGAGGCTTCCAGCCCCAGCACGTCGTTGACGGCGCATTCCACCAGTCGAACGGCGCTGGTAACGGCGGCGCAGACGATGTCGCTCCCCGCTTCGGCATAGCCGCTGTGGCCCTTCACAGTGAAGCCCACGATGCGGCTGCCCTCCATGTGAAAGGAGACGGTAGTCATCTTACATGGAGATGGCGCCGATGGTCACCTTGGTGTAGGGCTGACGATGGCCCTGACGCTTCCGGTAGCCCTTCTTCGGCTTATACTTGAAGACCAGGATCTTCTTGCCCTTGCCGTTCTTCACCACGGAGGCGTCAACCTTGGCGCCCTCCACCACGGGAGTGCCCACGGTGATCTTGTCCCCGTCGATGACAGCCAGAACCTTGTCGAAGGTCACGGTGTCGCCGGCCTCGTTGGGCAGCTTCTCGATGAACAGAGTGTCGCCCTCCGCCACCTTGTACTGCTTGCCGCCGGTCTCGATGATCGCATGCATGTAGTTTCAACTCCTTCATTACGGGCTCGCTGTCGGGGGCGGAAGCGCGCAGGCCGTGAGCAGGGGAGCTAAGGAAGTGCGCAGACGAAAAAACAGGTTGGCCGGAGGCCAACGGCATTTTTCGCGGAGCACATACTTAGCGACCCGGCCGCGAGCGTGCCGGAGCGTGACATCACGCCGTGCTTCACTTGATACCCATTCAAAGCGGCTCTAATAGTATATCCGCAGAATTTCGGAAAGTCAAGGGTTTTTCTATCTTTTTTCACTCAATCGGCCAAAATACCAGCCGGTGACGCCGTTTTTCTTCACCAGCGCCCGGTCAGGCAGCTGGCGGACCACCGATACCGTGTCGCCCGGGGCGATTTCCAGACAATAATCCGTGGAATCCTCACACCGGGTAACCCCATCCTGGTCATGATAGAGGTACTCGTTGAGCACCTCCAGCTCCCGACCGGTCTCCAGGTGGCGGCAGCGGGAGAGCCGTTCTCCACGCTCCAGCACTTCCAGCACGTTGCGGCCCCAGCGCACATTTACCGAATCTACTGACGGGGCCTGGCCATCCAGGGCCACGGCCGTAGGCAGGCCGTCGTAGGCGTACCAGTGAAATGCTCCGCCGGGTGTCTGAGGCAGCTCCAGTACATTGAGCTGACCGTCCCACTTCAGGGAGCACCCGCCGTCGATGCTGGCGATATGCCGGTCCGGCAGCAGCAGGGGCGCGGCGGAGGGCACATGGGGGTGATAGAGGGTCACCGGCCAGTGGCCCACGATGCACCAGCGTCGGAAAGAGTGGCCCTGGGAGAGAAAATCGTCGTTTTTCATGCACCGCCAGGCATCCAGTCCCTCCAGCTGTTCCTCGTCGGCCACGCCGCCGTGGACGAAGAGATAGTCCGGGGTAATCATGATCTCCGGCATGGCCGCCAGAAAAGCCAGCTCAGGGGCAAAGTGCTCCCGAATGACCCGGCGCAGGGCGGGTAGGTCCTCCGGGCCTCTGGGATCCAACCCCGCCGCCCGGCCCATCTGAATGAGCAGGCACCGCTCTCCCCAGACTTTCAAATAGTGGTCGTAAAAGGGGTCCTCCACTGCACCCGGCTCCTCCACGAACTCCCGCACCAGATTGTCGCAGTTGCCGTTGAGGCAGAACACCGTATTCTGTTGGGCCAGCTCCATCACCGCCCGCAGCATGGTAAGGCTGTCCGGACCCTTCTCCACCAGGTCACCCACCAGCACCAGCACGTCGTCCGGGGTGTAATGGGCCGCTTTCAGCGCGCCCTGAAAAAAGGGCAGGTTGCCGTGGGCATCGCTGATGGCCAGCACCCGCCGCCCGGCGGGCAGCTGTGTACGCACCACCCTGACTTTTCTCGCCATGGTCTCCACCTCGCTTTTATCCCATATCATACCACAGGCGGCACAAAAAAGGAACGGTTCCATGGAACCGTTCCTTTTGCTTTTTCCCTTACCGCCGGGCGGCCAGGGAGACCCAGCCCTTCTGCTCCCGCCGGCGGAAGACATGCAGGCCGTTTTTCTCCAGGGCGGCGGCCACCTCGTCGGCCCGGGTGTCGATAATGCCCGAGCAGAGGAACACCGCCCCCTCATCCATAAACTCTCCCGCTCTGGCGGACAGGGGGATGATAACATCCGCCACGATGTTGGCCAGTACCAGGGCGTACTTCTCCTTGGCCAGGTCGGCCACCAGGCCCTCGTCGTCCAGCACATTGCCCGCCAACACCCGATACCGGTCTTTGCCGATGCCGTTGAGGGCCGCGTTCTCATAGGCCACGTCCACCGCCTTGGGGTCGATATCCACCGCCGCGGCGTGGGAGGCGCCCAGAGCCAGGGAGGCGATGGACAAAATGCCGCTGCCGCAGCCCAGGTCCAGCACCGGCTTACCGGGGACAGTGTACTCCTCCAGGCCCATCAGGCACAGCTGGGTGGAAGAGTGGCTGCCGGTACCGAAGGTGAGACCGGGATTGAGGTACAGGGGGGTCTTTCCCTCCGGCACCGGGTCCTCCCGCATCCACTCGGGCACGATATACAGCTTTTCCCCTACCGCCATGGGCTTGTAATACTTCTGCCAGGAGTGGGCCCAGTCGTTGTCCCCCAGGGAGGCCAGGGTATAGGGGGTATCGATGCCCGCCGTCCACTCCTCCAGCTGCTTTTTCCCGTGGGCGTCGTCGGTGACGTAGAACTTCACCCGGCACACGCCGCGCATCTGCTCCAGCAGCTCCTCGTCCACGTAGTCCCAGTACTGCCGGTTGTTCTCCAGGAAGGACTTAAAGTCCTCTTCATCCTCGATGGCAAACCCAGTAACACCGTTGCCGGTGAGCTTGGCACACAGATCGTCCAGCTCAGCCTGGGTGGTGTCCAGGGTCACCTCCAGCCACTTCACATCTTCCATCAGCGCTTGCTCCCCATAAAGAACAGGGCCACGGTGCCCGGGCCGGAGTGGGCGCCGATGACGGGGCCCACGTAGTTGATGACTACTTCCTTGACGCCGAAACGGGCCTTCACGTCCTCGGCCACCTTCTGGGCATCCTCCAGGCAGTCGCCGTGGCTGATGAACACCACCTGATTGCCGGGATCGATGGCGGTCTCCGCCATGTGGTCCACCAGGGCCTTCAGGGAAGCTCCGCGGCCCCGGGCGGTACCCACCTTGATGAGGTGGCCTTCATCGTCCACGTGCATCACCGGCTTGATGGACAGCATGGTGCCCAGCACGGCGGTAGCGGGAGAGATGCGGCCGCCCCGCTTCAGGAAGTGGAGATCACTGACGGTAAACCAGTGGCACAGGTGGAGCTTGTTTTCCTCCACCCAGTCCCGCACCTCGTCCATGCTCTTGCCGTCCTGCTTCATCCGGGCTGCGTACCACACCAGCAGCCCCTGGCCCAGGGAGGCACACAGGGTGTCCACCACATACACCTTCCGGTCGGGGAACTGCTCCATCAGCTCCTCCGCCGCGATCTGGGCGGAGCGGCAGGTGGCGGACAGGCCGGAGGAGAAGGCCAGTACCAGCACATCCTTCCCGGCCTCCAGATAGGGGGTCAGCGCGTCGGTATAGTCGCCCACGTTCACCGCCGAGGTGGTGGCCATGGCGCCCTCCCGCAGGCTGCGGTAAAAGTCGCCCGGGTCGATCTCATGGTTGTCCGGCCAGTTCCGATAGGTCTTATCCTCCATGATGAAGGACAGAGGAAGCACCTGGACATCCAGCTCCCGCACCATCTCGTCAGTCAGATCCGCCGAGGAATCTGTCAACAAAACGTAATCATTCATTCCTATATTTCCTCCCGTAATCTCTCAGCCGTCCGTTCCCGGCTGCTTTTTGCTTTTTTTACCTTTTTCCTCCTGGGGCCGCCGGGCACGGATCAACTCCAGCAGCCGCTGACAGGCCAGCCGGTCGGCATAGCTGCGCAGGGCCAGAGACAGCGCCAGGGGCGCCAGGTCCTCTTCCCCGTCGCTGGCGTCCAGGGTGCCGGCCGTCACGTCCAGGGCGCGGTCCAGCTCCTCCAGAAAGCGGGCATACAACGCCTGGGGCTCCTGTCCTGCCCCCGCCGCCTCCAGCAGCAGGCCGGCGTCCTTCACCGACAGCACCTGCTTGAGGGCGCACAGAGCGGTAAGGTAGGCCAGATGGGTGCGGGAATACCGCTTCCCCTCCGCCCGGGGCATGGCTCCGTCCTTGATATAGTTGTTCACCATGGCGGAGGTCAGAGTCTCCCCCTCTCCATAGTGGATCAGCTGCCGGGGCATATAGCTGATGAGCTGGTCCATATACAGGCCAATATCCGGGAAATCCTCCCAGGCCACCGGGCGCTCTCCCTCCAGGCGCTCCTTCAGTTCACGGATCTCTTCCAAAAGAGGCCCTCCTTTCTGGTTTTGAAAACCATATCATAAAATATCGGCCCAATTATACCACATTGTTTTTGGGGAAGTAAAGACCATCAGGGCATGAAAACAGCCCTTTATGGTCACATAACATAATTATGTGACCATAAAGGGCTGAGAGGGTCAAAATGAAGTTACAGCATCTCGTAGATGCCGGCAGCACCCATGCCGCCGCCGATGCACATGGTGACCATGCCATACTTGCCGCCATTGCGCTGGAGGTAGCTCATCATCTTGCAGGTGAGCATGGCGCCGGTAGCGCCCAGGGGGTGACCCAGAGCCATGGCGCCGCCCCAGGGGTTGACCTTGGCGGGGTCCATGCCGGTGGTGCGGATGACGGCCAGAGCCTGGGAGGCAAAGGCCTCGTTGAGCTCAATGACGTCCATCTGGTCGATGGTCATGCCGGTCTTCTTCAGAACCTTGGGCACTGCCTCAATGGGGCCGACACCCATGACCTCGGCGGGCACACCGCCGGTAGCAAAGGCCACGAAACGGGCCAGGGGCTTTACACCCAGCTCTTTGGCCTTCTCCTCAGACATAAGGACCACAAAGCCGGCACCGTCGGTGCGCTGAGAGGAAGTGGCGGCGGTGACCAGGCCGTCCTCCAGGAAGCAGGGCTTCAGCTGGGACAGGCTCTCCACGTTGCAGCCGGGGCGGATACCCTCGTCCTTGGTGACTACCACATCCTGGCCGTCGGGGCCGGGGACGGTAATGGGAATGATCTGGTCGTCAAAGCAGCCCTCGGCCTGAGCCTTGGCGGCACGGCGGTGACTCTCGGCGGCCATGGCATCCATATCCGCCCGGGAGACATTCCACCGGCGGGCCACGTTCTCGGCGGTGATACCCATGGTGACATACACCTCGGGACGGTGCTCCATCAGCCAGGGATCGGCGTCCTCCACGCCCACCAGCATGGGCACCATAGACATGGACTCCACGCCGCCGGCGATCATCACGTCCTCCTCACCACAGCGGATGGCGTTGGCGGCGGTGGCAATGGTCTGCAAGCCGGAGGAGCAGAAGCGATTCACGGTCTGGGCGGTAACGGTGTCGGGCAGGCCGGCCCGCTGGACGATGAGCCGGGCCATGTTGGCGCCCTGGACGCCGAAGGGCATGGCACAGCCCACGATCACGTCGCCGATGTCCTCAGCCTTCAGCTGAGGCACCTTGTTCAGCACACCCAGGAGGGCCTGGGCGCCGTACTCAACGGGATGGACATTGGCGAAGGAGCCCTTGTTGGCTTTGCAGTAAGGGGTGCGGCCATAGGCCACCACAACGGCTTCTCTCAGTTTTTTCTCAGACATACGCTCCATTCCTTTCCGGTTCTCTGTGTTTATGCGATCTATCAAATAAATAAGGTAAGATTTTTTATTTCAGCTGGTACTGCTCCATTTTCTCATACAGCACCGTGCGGGAGATATCCAGCAGCTCGGCTGCCTTCACCCGGTTGCCGCCGGCGGCGGCCAGGGCGTCCCGGATGAGCTCCCGTTCAAAGGCCCGGCGGGCGGGCCGCAGCCGGAAGTCTCCCGGCCCCGCCACCTGACGGCGTTTTCTGGCCTGCATCCGCTGCTCCAGCTGGCGGAAATCCTTCCGCCGCAGCACGTGGGAATCGGCGGCGTTCATGGCACTCTCCACCGCGTTTTGCAGCTCCCGGACGTTGCCCGGCCAGTCGTATTCCATCAGCAGCTCCATCGCCCCGGGGGCGATTCCCTCGATGACCATGCCAAGCTGATAATTCAGACGGTGGATGAAGTTGTCCACCAGCAGGGGCAGGTCCTCCTTCCGCTCCCGGAGGGTGGGGGCCTGGATCCGGATCACGTTAAGGCGATAATACAGGTCGCTGCGGAACTGTCCGGCCTCCACCAGGGTCTCCAGGGGGATATTGGAGGCGGCGATGACCCGCACATCGATGGGAATGCTCTTGTCCCCGCCTACGGGATCGATCTCCATCTCCTGAAGCACCCGGAGGAACTTGGGCTGCATGGTGGTGGTGAGCAAATTCACCTCGTCCAGGAAAATAGAACCTCCGTTGGCCAGCTGGAAGCGGCCCATCTTGCCTTTCTTGGAGGCGCCGGTAAAGGCTCCGGCGGCATAGCCGAAAAATTCCGACTCCATCAGCTCCGCCGGAATGGCCGAGCAGTTGACCCGGACAAAGTTGGCGGCCTGCCGGGCGCTCATGGCGTGGATGGAGTGGGCGATCAGCTCCTTGCCGCTGCCTGTCTCTCCCTCGATCAGGACGGTGGAGGTAGACCGTGCGGCCTGGAGGATCTGCTCCTTCAGGCGCACGATTGCCGCGCTCTTGCCGATGATATTGTCCAAACCGTATCGGGCTCCCCGCTCCCGGGAGAGCTCCTGCCGGTAATACTCCACCGCGCTGGACAGTTCCCCAATCCGCCGGGTCAGGCTCTGGGCATCCTCCATGCCGTGGACAATGACGTACAGAAACACGCCGCACAGCTGGCCTTTTTCATCAAAACGGGGAAAGTAGCTGGTGAAGGCAGGCACACCCTCGGCCTTAACCGCCTTGGCAAAGACCGGCTTGCCTGTTTTATACACTTCTGGGGCATGGGTATCGGGCACCATCTCCCATACCTTCCGGCCAATAGCCTCTTCGGCAGTGTGGCCGGTATAACGCTCCCAACCGGGGCTGACATAGGTGTAGTTGCCGTCTTTATCCAGTACCGCCATAGCGGCCAGGCCCTCGATAAACTCCAGCATGGTCTGTGGATCAATGTAATTTTCCAAATGGGAACACCTCTTATTGCCTGCCTATTCCACGAAACCAGTCTCAGGCTTTATTACGATAGCAATACCCGCCCTCTTTTTCAATAGTGATTCTAACCGAAATTAAACCTTTTCTTTTATATAAAACTAAGAATTTCATATTTTTTACGTTTTTTAAAACAAAAAATGACATTTCCCGTATTTTCACTTGCCTCGTTTTGTCATCTTTTCCTTACATGTACGCTTTTCCTTACTCTTCCCATCTTTCCTTGCAGCACAATGGTTTTTAGCCATGATCCCGCTATATTGGCATATGTCTGTCACCTTTTCCTTACACTCTTTTGACCAGCCCGTTTTTTCCACCCGGCGCCAGCCTGCTGTGTCCCAAGGGTTTGCCGCAATTTGACGTTCTTTCCCAAGGTTGGCACACCGCTTGCTTTATACGTTCGGCGCAACGTCCATTGTTATGGCATTGAGAAAAGGAGTGTGTTTTACCATGAAAATCATCGACCTGTCCATTCCCATCGAAGACGGACTGCCCAGCGATCCTCCGATCCAGATCCCCAAGATCCAGTACTGCAACCACAAGGACACCGCCGAGCAGATGGCCGGCTTCTTCAAGGGCTGCACCGTGGATGATCTGCCCGAGGGCAACGGCTGGGGCATTGAGTTCCTGCAGGTCTGCACCCATTCCGGCACCCACGTGGACGCTCCCTATCACTACTACCCCACTATGAACGGCGGCGAGCGCGCCTGGACCATCGACGAGGTGCCCCTGGACTGGTTCGTGGGCGACGGCGTGGTGATGGACTTCCACGATAAGCCCGACGGATACAAGATCACCGCCAAGGACGTGGAGGAATATTTTGAGAAGATCGGCTATACCCTGAAGGAAGGCGACATCGTGCTGCTGCGCACTGACGCCGATGACCGCTGGGGCAAGCCCGAGTATCTGGTGGCCGGCGCCGGCATGAGCTATGAGGCCACCATGTGGCTGCTGGAGCGCGGCGTGCGCGTGGTTGGCACCGACGGCTGGAGCTGGGATGTGCCCCTGCCTTTCGAGGGTACCGAGTTCGAGAAGAACCACGACGCCTCCATCATCTGGGAAGCTCACCGCGTGGGCCGGGACAAGGCCTACTGCCACATCGAGAAGCTGACCAACCTGGACCAGCTGCCCGTCACCGGTTTTAAGGTCAACTGCTTCCCCGTGAGCATCAAGGCCGCCTCCGCCGGCTGGGCCCGTGTAGTGGCTTTCGTCGAGTAATTTTCTACTTAAGACATTGTGTGAACGACATACTTTCTGAAAGAGAGGTATAAGTATGGGTAGCAATGCTATATTTGTTATCATATTTATCATTTTCTGCGCCTTCCTGCTGAGCGCGGGCCTGATCAGCAAGCGGTGGGTCAAGGAGTCCTCCGACTTCGTGCTGGCCGGCCGTGAGATCTCCACCCCCATCAACACCGTAGGCGTATGCGCCATCGGCTTCGCCGGCACCACCGTCACCCTGGCCCCCGGCTTTACCATCCAGTACGGTCTGGTCGGCGGTCTCGCCTGGGGCTGCATCTACGCGGTGTGCGGCCTGCTGATTTTCGGCCTGCTGTACGCCAACTTCATCCGCCGCAGCGGCGCCCAGACTCTGCCCGAGTTCCTGGAGATGCGCTATGACGGCCACACCCGTTCCGTGGTAGCCATCACCTCCGTCATCGGCATGTGCGGCATCATGGCCAACAACGTGGTGTCCAGCGTGGACAACATCGCTGCCTTCACCGGCTGGAACCGTCTGGCCATCACCGCCATCATCTTCGCCGTCATCATCGTGTTTACCTTCGTTTCCGGCCTGTGGGCCACCACCATCACCGACCTGTTCCAGGTGCTCATCGGCGTGATCGTGGTCCCCGCCACCTTCTTCATCCTGGCCGGCAAGTTCGGCTGGCTGGACGCCATCACCGCCAACTGGGCCGCTGGTGATTTTATGAGCCAGGGCTTCGTGGGCGCTCTGCCCGGCATGAAGTTCACCTACCCCTCTATCTTTAACTTCATTGTCTGCTTTGCTGTGGCCCTGGTTTGGGGCAACAACTACTACTGGATGAAGGTTGCCAACTGCCGCAGCGAGAAGGTTGCCCGCAACTCCTTCGTGGCTGCCGCCATCATCCTGATCGTGGTGTTCATCATCCCCTTGTGCTTCATCGGCGGCTACATGGGCGCCTTCTACCCCGACAAGCTGACTCTCAACGGCGGCACTGTGCTGCCCACCGGCACCTACGGCTTCATCGCCAGCACCTTTATCTCCCTGTTCGGCTCCCTGGTGGTCATCAGCGCCGTGGCTGCTTCCATCTCCACCGCTTCCACCTCCGCTCTGGGCGCTTCCGCTGTTGCCAACCGCGACATCTATCAGCGCCTCATCAACCCCAAGGCTGACGCCAAGACCAGCCTGAAGATGTCCAAGATCATCATGCTCCTCATCGGTGTGGTGACCTTCGTGCTCTGCCAGTTCCCCGGCGGCCCCACCTACCTGTTCGCCTTCGCCAACTGCTGGCTGGTGCCCCCCGCCATCCTGCTGGGCCTGGGCGCTGTGTGGCCCAAGTTCAATAGCCGCGGCGCTCTGTGGGGCGCTGTGTGCGGCATGATCACCATGGCCGTGTTCACTGTGCTCCAGCTCACCGGCATCTTTGACGTGGGCAAGTACGTCTACCTGGCCACTCTGGGCCTGGTTGTCACCCTGGTTGTGGCTGTTATCGCCTCCCTCACCGGCAAGCCCAAGTACTTCGGCCAGGCCAACTGGGAGCGCGTGCCCACTGCCACCAACCGTAAGGACGTGAAGCTGGGCGACATGGAGAAGCAGATCCTGGAGATGCTGCGCATCGGCCACTGCTACATGTCCGACCTGACCGACGCCCTGGGCGTGGACTCCAAGACCTCCGGCGCCGCTATCGAGAATCTGGACCTGGGCGGCTACATCGTCCGCGCCGGTCTGAGCGGCTCCAAGTTCTACACCTTCTCCATCACTGAGAAGGGCCTGGCTGCTCTGCCCGCCCTGTCCGGCACCGAGGCCGAGATGGCCAAGGAGGGCCTGAGCCCCCTGTACGTCCAGCTGCTGAAGGTGGTCCAGGAGACCCCCGAGAAGCAGGCTGATTTCGTGCAGAGAAACGGCATCAAGTCCATGCGGATGTCCGCCATCTGCTCTCACCTGACCCGTCAGGGCTATGTGATTGAGGGCGGCCTGTTCAAGCGGAAGCTCCGCGTCACCGAGAAGGGCGCCGCTGCCATCCGTAAGTACGCCTGATCCCTTTTGTACAAACCATAAGCAATCCAACGGCGGAGCGGGTACCCCGCTTCGCCGTTGTGCTTAGAGAGGAGTTTTTCCGTGTTCCAGGAAGAATACCGCCGCAAGCGCACCACTGCGGACGAGGAGGCCGCCCGGGTCAAGTCGGGCGACACCCTCTACCTGGCCGGCGGGCCTCTGCTGGCCACTGACTTCGCCGCCGCCCTCCACCGCCGGGCGGGAGAGCTGCGGCAGGTGCGGCTGCTCCATTACCTGCCCCTGGAGCCGGTGGCCCTGCTCACCGACCCGGCCTGCCGGGAGTCTTTCCATGTGCAGTCCCTGTTTTACAGCAAGCCCCAGCAGCTCTCCGACGCGCTGGGCATCTGCTCCTTCGTCCCCAACCACCTGCGCAACGCCTCCCGAGACTGGACATATGCGGTGCCGGAATACGACTGCATGGTGCTCACCGTCTCTCCCATGGACAAGCACGGCTGGTTCTCTCTGGCGGGCTGCGCCTGCCTGGAGCAGGAGCTGATCCCCCGGACAAAGCGGCTGGTGCTGGAGGTGGCCTCTCACGCCCCCCGGGTCTTCGGAGACACCGCCATCCACATCTCTCAGGTTGACGCCATTCTGGAGTCCGACCGCTACCCCGCCGCCCTCTTCTCCAAGGAGCCGGACGACGTGGACCGGCAGCTGGGCAAGGTGGTGGCCGACCTGGTGCAGGACGGGGATACCATCCAGCTGGGCTTCGGCAGCACCATCAATGCCCTGGCCGCTGAGCTGAAAAACAAGCGCCACCTGGGCATCCATACCGAGTCTCTGTCGGACGCCGGCATGGAGCTGCTCCTCAGCGGAGTAGCGGACAACACCCGCAAGACCCTCCACACCTTTCAGACCGTCACCTGCTTCTCCATGGGCAGCCACGCCCTGTACGACTTTATCGACGACAACCCCTCCATCCTGCACAAGGCACTGCGCTACACCAACGACCTGAACGTACTGGCCGCCAACCGGGCCATGACTTCCATCAACGCCGCCCTGCAGATCGACCTGACGGGCCAGTGTGCCTCGGAGGCGGTGGGTACCCGGCAGATCTCGGGCAGCGGCGGCCAGGTGGACACCGTAGTGGGGGCGCAGATGGCCCCGGAGGGGAAGTCCATCATCACCCTGCGCTCCACCTACACGGTAAAGGACAAGGTCACCGGGGAGGAGAAGCTCCAGTCCCGCATCCTGCCCGTACTGCCCAAGGGCAGCGTGGTCACCCTCACCCGCACCAACACTCACTTCGTCGCTACCGAGTACGGCGCGGTGTGCCTGCGGGGACTGACGGTGACCGATCGGGCCAAGGCCCTGATCTCCATTGCCCATCCCCAGTTCCGTCCCTGGCTGGAGGAGGAATTCCAGCGACTGTATCAGACCCATTGAATTTTATAGAATGAGGTGTATGAACATGAGTATGAACAAGACCATCATCACCGTAGCCACCACCGGTGCCTGGCCCACCAAGGAGAACAACCCCAACGTGCCTATGACCCCCGCCGAGATCGCCGAGGACGTGTACGCCTGCTGGAAGGCCGGCGCTTCCATCGCCCACCTGCACATGCGCGATGATGCTGGCAAGGGCACCATGGACAAGAACAAGTTCCGTGAGACCGTGGAGCTGCTGCGCACCAACCACCCCGACTGCGACATCATCCTGAACATGACCACCTCCGGCGCCCTCACCGCCAACGACGATGAGCGGATGGTCCACCTGCAGGAGCTGCGTCCCGAGCTGGGCACCTACGACTGCGGCTCCATGAACTGGCTGCACACCGGCCTGTTCCTCAATCCCCCCTCTTTCCTGGAGAAGCTGGGCAAGAACATGCAGGAGTGGGGCATCAAGCCCGAGATCGAGGCCTTTGATCCCGGCATGATCGCCAACGCCGCCTACTACCTGAAGAAGGGCGTGCTGAAGGCTCCCCTCCACTTCCAGTTCTGCATGGGCTGCGCCAACGGCATCCCCGGCTCCATGAAGAACCTGATCTTCATGAAGGAGACCATGGAGTCCCTGTGCCCCGGCTCCACCTGGAGCTGCTTCGGCGTGGGCCACTCCGCCATGGAGATGCTGTACGGCGCCGTGGCTCTGGGCGGCCACATCCGCGTGGGCATGGAGGACAACGTCATGTACTCCAAGGGCGTGCTGGCTGAGAGCAACGTCCAGTTCGTGGAGCGTGCCCGCCGCGTGATCGAGGAGTACGGCAAGCAGGTCGCCACTCCCGACGAGGCCCGGGAGATCCTCAGCCTGAAGAAGTAAGATCCCCTCTCTCCCTATATAGAAAGCCGCCCCCCGGAGCAATCCGGGGGGCGGCTTCTTCATCCAGTTATGGTTTAATTGTCTCCTTCTGCCGGCGGTTCACCGCAAAAATACCCACACACACCAGGACCAGCGCCGCCAGGGTACGCAGAGAAAAGGCCTGCTCCGCCTCTCCCAGGAAGGCTGCCGAGAGCAGGACCCCGAACACCGGGGTCAGGAAGGTGTAAATGGTCACACTGCTCACCGGGTTATATTGCAGCAGGACACCCCACAGAGAATAGGCCACCGCCGAGATCAGGCCCATATACAGCATCAGCGCCCAGCCCCAGGCCTGGGTGGGCAGCCCAACCCGTCCGCCGGTAAGCAGACCCACCAGGATCATGATGCTTCCGCCCAGCACAAACTGCCATCCGCTGAGCATCACCACATCGAACCGGCTGGAAAAGCGCTTGACCAAAATACTGGACAGGGCGTAGGACATCTGGGAAAACAGCACGAATCCTTCTCCCAGCAGAGACACCTGAAACAGGCTCTCCCCTGCCATGCCGGACAGGTTCATGATCACAATGCCGCCAAAACCCGCTACGCAGCCCAGCACCTTTGCGCCGGTGAGCTTTTCATAGCGGAAGAGCAGGCTGGCCATCAGAATGGAGAAAAAGCCGCCGGTCCCGGAGAGGATGGTGCCATGGACGCCGCTGGTGTGGGCCAGGCCCACATAAAACAGCAGGTATTGCACCACAGTTTGAGCCATGGACAGGGCAAAAATGCTGGGCAGCGCCTCCCGCTCGGGCTTTAGAAAGCGCCTGCGCAGCAGGCTCTGGAACATCACCACCAGCAGCCCCGCCAGCAAAAACCGGATACCGGCAAACAAAATGATGCTGCTGGTGTCCCCTCCGTCGATCTGAAATATCTGGTAGCCGATCTTGATAGCCGGCGTAGCGCTGCCCCACAAAAAGCAGCACACCATGGCTGCCAGAAAGACCGCTTTTTTGTCGCTGAGCTTTGCCTTCATATCCTCCGGTGTCCTCTCTCTGCCTCAATTGGGCCCGTTCTTCATCCTGTCTGCCGAACCCGCGCGTTATCCATCAGTCTAACATACCGCTGTTTTTCCTGCAACTGTATCCCGTTTCTCCTCCTGAGCAGACACCTTTTGTTCCTTTATCCATATTATTCCTATATGAATTGACAAACTGAAAAATCCCGTGTATACTCTCTCCTGCCCCTTCGGGGGGAAATCTGAAAACTGGACTGAATTTGACATGAAACGAACCGCACTTCTTCTCTTATCTGCCATTTTCTGTGCTCTGGTCTTTGTGGGCGGCCCGGTCCGGGCAGCGGACGCCGTCCCCATTGATGAGGCGCATTTTCCCGACCCGCTGTTCCGCCAGTGGCTGCTGAACGAAGCCAATCTGAACGGCGTGGGAGCGGACGGGCTCCTCACCCCGGAGGAGATCGAGGGGATCACCGAGATCCATGTTCCCAGTATGGGGCTCACCTCTCTGAAAGGAATCGAAGTTTTTCCCCGGCTGATCCGCCTGGTGTGCCGGAATAACCTGCTCACCGAGCTGGATATGAGCGGAAACCCGGAGCTAATCTCACTGCTGTGCGACGGCAACCGGCTCACCGAGCTGGACCTGTCCCACAATCCCAAGCTGACCACCCTCAACTGTGAGCTCAACTATCTGACCCGCCTGGATCTGACGGGGTGTACCGAACTGGATTGGCTATACTGCCGGCACAACAAGCTGGAGCAGCTGGATCTCTCCACCAACACCAAGCTGGTCTTTATTGAGACTTTTGATAACAAGCTCACCAGCATCGATATCAGCGGCCTTACTTCTCTGGAATTCCTGCACATCGACCACAACCGGCTCACCGAGCTGGACCTGAGCCATAACACCGCACTGGTCAACAGCGGCAGCGGCTTTGTGGTGCGCAACAACTATATCCAAAAGATCATTCTGCCGGACCACAAAAATCTGACCGTGCAAATGGACGTATACGCCGAGCAGAACCCCATGGAGGGGTATGCCAAAACGGAGTGGTATCTGGACCCCGAGTTTACCCAGCAGATCCAAGGGGATATCCAGGCCAAGGGACAGACCCTTTACGCCAAGTGGCTCCCCAATCCCTACACCATTTACTTTGACTCCAATGGCGGCACAGGGAGCATCGCCCCCATCTCTACGGTGTACGACGCCTCCGTGGTCCTTCCCGACAGCGGACTGACCCGGAAGGGCTACACCTTCCAGGGGTGGAAGGGCTATGTGGGCGGCAGGTACCAGCTGTATGCTCCCGGTGAAACGGTCCAAAATCTCACCGGCAAGTGGGATTACCAGGATTCCATTACGCTCCAGGCCCAGTGGGAGCCCTATCAGGCCAGGCTGGACGCCAACGGAGGCCGTTTCTCCGATGGCCAAGAGGCCATGCTGGTGGCTGCCACGGGCGGAGCTTCTGCTGTCCGGCTCCCCGGCAGCGGCGAACTTCACCGGGATGGGATGGAACTGCTGGCCTGGTCTGCTTCGCCTCAGGCAGAGCTCTCCCAGACCACACCCTTCTACCTCCCAGAGAGCGAGCCCGTTCTGGCCCAGGGCAGCGACCTCTACGCCCAGTGGTATGACGGCGGGCCGCTGGTGATCTACCACAGCCCCGACGGCACCGTGCGGCTGCAGAGCGGCACCGAGCCCTCCCTCACCCTTTACGGCGGGGAGACTTTTCTGGAGAACGGGCGTCCTGTTCGGATGTGGAACACCCAGCCGGACGGAAATGGGACCGACTATCTGCCCGGCGCTGGGCTGGACGCCACCGCATTGGAGGACGGCGTTCTCCATCTCTACCCCCTCTGGTCCTACCCCACCCGTACCCAGCTGACACTGACGGAGAACAGCTACCCCTACACAGGCCAGCCGGTGGCACTGCTGGCTCAGGCTACGGTAACCTGCGGCGGCCTGCCGGTGGAAGGTGCCCCGGTGACCTATCGCTGGTATCTGGCCTCTGATCCTCAGACGCCCCTGCCCGAAGCCCCCACAAAGGCCGGTTCCTATCTGGTAGAGGCGGTGTTTGCGGGAAACCCGGCTTTGGAGCAGCTGGCCAGCAGCAGCCAAGCCCTTCCTGTTACCATCACCCAGGGCAGGGCGGAGCTCTCCTTTGACGGTCCCCAGTCCTTCCTCTGGACTGGAGAGGCTCCATCGGTCCGTCCCCCTGTTCTGACCCTCAACGGCCAGCCCTGGCAGGCGGAGATCAGCTGGTCCTACCGGACCGGTGATGCCGGAGCGTGGACCGACGGCCTACCCAAGGCTCCCGGGGACTATCAGCTCCGGGCGGAGCTGGCGGCAACCACCGACTACACCGCTGCCTCCGCTGAGACCACCCTGCGCATCTTCTGCTTCCAGCTTACGGACGGCGTGGTATCCGGGAGCGCCCCGGTGGAGCTTCCAGGCGGTCAGGGAGACTGCCGGATCATTGCCGCCCTCTACGACAGGGACAGCGGTCAGATGCTGGACGTCAAGGTGGAGATACACAGTCTGAGCGAAGGGGCCGTAGTCCTGAAGGACCTGCGGCTGGACGCCCGGGACAAAGACGACCTGCTGGTCAAGATCTTCGTCGTGGGTCCGTCCCTGGAAGGACTGCTTCCCGCCCCCCAGCTCCATTCGGTCACACTGCCTTAACAGAAACAGAGCCCCGGTCCCTTCCCGGACCGGGGCTCTGTCTATCTTATGGGACCATCTGACCCATCCAGGTCAGGAAGGCGTCTGTCTGATCCGGTTCTATGCTCAGGCGCTGACCGGCCGGAGCGCTCAGCGTCTCTTCCTGGTGCTCGGCCAGCGGCGCCCAGGTGCCGCCCTCCAGCAGGAAGAGCTTGCAGGTCTCCCCTTCCGTTCCATTCAGATCCAGGGTCACCACATTGGCTCCCTTGGACAGAACCACATCCATTGTCGCCGCGTCCTTCATCTTTTCTCCGTCATAAAGGGCTGCCACACATATCACCCGGCCGTCCTTGGGTGCGGAGATCAGCACATCCACACTTCCAGCCTGCCCGCCTGCCGCGGGGGTAAAGCCATCCAGAGCGAAGATGTAGCGGTCGGTGGGGGTGTTGTCCACCACATTGATCTGGAACTCCACCTGACAGCCGGCGCCGAATTCCGCCGTCAGGGTCTGGGTGCCCACGCCCAGGGTCATCAAAAAGTCCTTGCGGATAGTCAGGGTCTGCACGTTGGACTGGGAGTCATATTCTCCCAGCTCATACTGGTCCTCCGTCAGGCCCTGGACTCCTTCCAGCACATTGCCGCTGCGGTCAAAGGTGACGGTCACATCCTGGCATCCCTCGGAGAAGGCCGCCCGGTCAAAGGTGGGGGCGTTTCCGTCCCAGGTGGGATAAAACACCTTCAGCACCGGATAACCGCTGTTTTCCCCCTCCACAAAGCCCCAGGTCTTGCTAAAGTCCCAGCCGGAGAAGGAAGAGGCCTGTTTCATCTGGGCACTGGTGAGGGAGGTCGTCCCCTTGATATTGAAGCTGCTTCCCGAGCTGTTCAGATAATAGCACTGATTGATAGTACCATAACTGACGATGAGGGCAATCGGTGTACGGGTAAAGTTACCTGCGCCATAGCTTCCGGTAAAATAGCACTGCTGTACCACATCGCCGGAATACAGCTGGCTGATGATACCACCGCAAACGCTTGTCTCGCCAGAGCCCATCTCACCCGTAGCGTAGCAGGACTGGATAGTTGTGCTGCCTTTGCTGGCGCCAACAATGCCGCCGGAGTAGCCTCGGTCCCCGCATTTCACATCTGCAGTACTGAAGCACTGGATCACATAGCCGCCGCCGCTGTATCCCAGGATGCCGCCAGCGGTCACATATATGGTATCCTCACCCACGTAGGTCACCGGCCCGGAACTGCGGCAGGCTACCACCTGCAGGTTTCTGCCGGTGGAGCTGCCGATGATACCGCCGATTCTGCCGTCAAAGACCGGGCTGGAAACCTGGGCCTGACTGGAGCAGAATCCGATCTGACAGACATCGGAAGCCACCGCCATGCCTACAATGCCGCCGGCGGAGCCGCTCTCGGCAGTAACGGTGACCGTCACATTGTCCAGCGTGCAGCAGTCTACCAGACCGCAGTCGGTGATGCAGCCAGCCACAGCACCTACTACTCCGCCTTGGAAGGTAGAGTCTTTGATATCCAGGCAGGCAATGGTGGCATCCTCCGCCGCGCCGAACAGGCCAACAGGATCATTTCCTGTCCCTTTGACATACAGGCCGCTGATGGTATGGCAGTTGCCGTTATAGCTGCCGCGGAAGGGTGCAGTCTCGCTCCCGATGGGGGTCCAGGGGTTTTCCGCCGAGCCACGCAGCTCCAGGTCGTTCACCTGGAGGATCTCCTTACCAGCAAAGTCATAGCCGTAATTCACCATGGCAGCCAGGTGTTCCAGATGGCCCACAGTAGCCACCAGGAAAGGATCCTCCGCAGTGCCGCTGCCGCCGCCGAACCCGGCGGCCACGTCGTTTTCCTCCATAACCAGAATGCGGAAGGTGCCCACAGCACCGCCCTTGGCCGCCTTAGCGGTGATCACCGTCGCACCCGTCTGATGGGCGGTGACCAGGCCGGTATCCGATACCGAGGCTACCTCGGGCGCGGAACTGGTGAGGGTGTACGCCTGGTCGGCAGTGGCCGACGGCTCCAGAGACACGGAAAGCTGCAGGGTCTCACCCGGGGTCAGATAGCCCTTCTCAGCGGTGATCACCACCTCCATGGCCTGCTTGGTCTGCCAGCGGAGGATCGGGAAGCCCTCGTTTGCATAGGGTGTAATAATCCAGGTGTAGTCGAAATCCCAATACTTCTCGTCATAGGAGCTCTGTTTTTTCAGCTGCTCAGTGGTCAGCATGCCATAACCAGCGCCCTGACCGCCTATCGGGAAGAGGGTCTTATCGCAGTTGGAGTAGCACGTACCATAGCTGCTGCCGTTATAGGCCCCTAAAAGGCTGCCCACATACATGTTGTCGCCTTTGGCACCTCCGGCGGCATAGCAGCTGGTGAAGTCGGAGCTGGAAGGATATCCCGTCAAGCCGCCGATATAGTAAGTGCCTTCCACGTCACCGGTGGCATAGCATTTGCTGTATTCGCTGTAGCTGTCGCCGCCTACCAGTCCGCCAACATCACTGCCGCCGCTAGTCACGTCGCCGGTGGCGCCGCACAGAGTCACTGTGGCATGATCGCCCGTTCCCAACAGTCCGCCAGCACCCCTGCCGCTGCTGGTAATAGTGGCGGAGCTGAAGCAGCGGGCCATAGTAATAGTTCCCTCAGAGGTATATCCGGTACCAAAGGCCCCCGCCAATCCGCCTACCGCGCTGGATCCAGACACGGTACCACTGGTCTGACAATCCGAAATGTAGCCGCTTCTGATATAGCCGCCCAAAATGCCTGTATCGGCGTTTCCGTATATGACCGCATCCTGGATTGTGAGTTCCGTGATTTTTGCTATCTCAGTCTTGTCTGCATTTTGGACCATGCCGAACAGGCCCGCGCAGCTGGAGTTATACGGTGTATCCGCGCTGCCTACAGTGAGGCCCGTGATTATGTGGCCGTTCCCATAGAACCGACCGGAGAACGGCTGTGTGTAACTTCCGATTGGGGTCCACTGGTGGCCGCTCAGGTCCAGATCGGCCATCAGATGCACGTCTGTGTTGGTCAGGGTATTCCCCTCGTTGACCATCTGAGCCAGCCCCGCCAGCTGTTCGGCCGAGTGAATGTAGTAGGCTCCCTCGGAGAAGACCGGCTCCTCCGCCGTTCCGTCCCAGGTATCGGCCGCGCCGGAGGCGGCGGGGGCAAAATTGATCTGAATGGTACAGTCGCTGGAGGGGCTGACGGTAAACACATCACCGCTGCGCACCACCGTAGCTTCGCCGCTGAGTACCGTGGCGGCGGGCACGGCGTAGCCGTAGCCCGCGGCGGGAGAGGCGGTGATGGTCACGTCGTAGCAGGAGACAGTGCCCATGGACTCATCATTGCTGACGGCAGTCACCTTGTAGGGGCTGGTGGGGTCATAATCCGCCGCCGTAGTGGGGGGCACCACCATCTCTCCGTCCTTAAAGCCCACATAAATCAGCCGGGAGTCGGCCCCCGTGGGCACGGTGAAGCTCTGGCCGTTCTTGGTCCGCACGAACAACCGTCCGCCGCCCTCGATGCTGCGGCCGCTGCCGGTATAAAACTTGGGGGACGCCTCGGAGCAGACGTCCGTCATGCTGTAAATGCCGCTGGGCTCCTGGAGGGCCACTGCCAGCTGGAAGGCCAGGTTCAGCTTGGACAGGGAAATCTTCTGCTCGTCATAGGAGAGAAGATTTTCAATAGACGAGCCGTAAGTCAGCTGGCTGTCGATGGCCTGCTGTACGTCTTCGGGGATCACACTGTACAGGGCATCGGCATCGGTGAGGCTGTTGGCAGGCGCGGAACGCCAGTAATCATGAATGCCGTGGAACACCTGCTCCCCGCACTGCTTTTTCAGGTACTCGGAAAAGAGCAGAGCCTGACCGTAGACGCCGATATCTCCCGAGCTGGTGGTAAAGTCATACAGGGACTGACCGCCGGAGATCAGGCCGGAGCCGTTGTAGTTCCGGGATATGTAGCCCAGCTCGGTCATCTCGCCGGGGTAGATCCACTCCTCAGCCGCCGCGGCCATGGACTCGTTAAGCCAGGTGCCCATCAGAGTCAGACTGGTGCGCCCATTGCCCAACAGAGTGGAGGACATGCAGATCAGATGCTGATACTCATGGGCAATGGTCACCAGGCCGGTGGACTGATACCGCCCGGCACTGCAGTGGAAGGAGTTGACATGAATGATGGGCATGCTGTTGTTATACAGCTGGGCGTTGCTGCTGCCCATCTCGGCGGCGGTAAGCAGCTCTATGGGGCGGAAAAAGCCGCACAGGCCGGTGGAATACATGGGGTAGATCAGGATGTTCAGCTTGTCTCCATCCTGGATATACCGGGCCGTACCAAAGGCCTCCGTGTCTCCGGGATAGATGATCTGGTCAAATTCCCGTCCCATGGCCTCCGCGATATCCGCATCGTCATAGAAGGCTCCCCACACCCGGCAGTAGGTGCCGGAATACAGGCAGGTGAACTCGGTGTACTGATACTTATAGGTAGCCTCCGGCTGGACAAAAAAGTCTCTGGTGTCACCCACACCGTAGTCCGTGGCCTGAAGGCTCAGGGAATCGTCCTTCGGCACGTCGGACAGGTCGATGCCTTCCAGTTCCTCATAAAGTTCCCCCTGGTCCAGGAAGAAGTAGTCCTCCTCCCCATCGGACACGTAGTTGAAGTTGCCCTCCAGGGTGTTGATCTGTCCCACCAGACTGCCGGTGGACATGGTGCTGCTGCTGTCCACAGCGGGATTGTAGATCATCATGGTATCCACACCCACAAAGGTGGTCTGCTGGCCCAGGGCCGCGGCTGCCGGCGCCATTTGGAGCAGCAGACACAGCGACACCAACAGCGCTGTCAGGCATCCGTATTTCTTCTTTTTCATTTTTTCTCCCCCTATTTCAGGCCCATTGGGTTGTTAAGCACAGTATAGAATATTCTCCTGCGCAAAACAATAAGCTGGCTGCATAGGGTTTTCTTGGCAGGCAAGTATAGCCAGCCACGCCTGTTGCTTTAGGTTGTAATATCTTAACTCAACATACTCGATTCCTCTGCCTGCTCCCAGCTTTCTGTCTCATAAGCATCATGGCTCACATGGACGTGCAGACCGCAGGTATTGGTCCGGCGGCCGAGGCACCTCAGAGACACTGCCTTCCCGCACAGCTCCCTCGGGGATATGGCGGAACCGATACTCCAGCCTGACAGATGGGAGCCTCATCGCTGTCGGCGTCGCCCTTCTCCCAAAGCCGTCCTCCACAATAACAGTTCATTACCCCCCCTGTTAAACGGTTCGCCCATAAGTATAAGCCTTATGAACCCAACAGCAAGATGCTCTATTGACTGCATATCATAGTCAGCAAGGTATTTTAAGAACCTGCCATGGCCTGTTCTGCAGCGGCTTAGTAACCATATTAAAAAATGAGTGATACCCGGCTTTTACCGAGTATCACTCATTTTGTTTATTTGCGTTTTCCCGTCTCTGGCAATTTAGTATCCGTAAAGCATGGAACGCTTGATATCGGAAAGGCTGTGGGCTCCGCACATCGCCATTACATCTGCCAGTTCTGTCTGAAGCTTTGCAACATAGGCGGAAATACCCTCTTCCGCACCTCCGTAAACCATGGTAACAAAGGGACGAGCAATAAGCACCGCGTCAGCACCCAGCGCCAGAGCCTTGAACATATCCATACCAGTGCGGATACCACCATCCACGAAGATCTTCATCCTACCAGCTACCGCATCTGCGATAGCCGGCAGCACTTCCGCAGTGGCAGGACACTGGTCGAGCACCCGGCCACCATGGTTAGACACCACAATACCGGCGGCACCGGCATCCAATGCCTTTTGTGCTCCGGCTACGGTCATAATACCCTTGAGAATAAAGGGTCTGCCGGCCATCTCCACAATTTCCCGCAGCTGCTCGACAGTTTTGCTGCCGGCCGGAGGAGTCAGGCCCTTCAGAAAGGGCAGGCCCGCCGCGTCGATATCCATAGCAATAGCGTAGGGGTTTGCAGCCTTTACCAGTTCCATTTTCTGCTGAATGGTTTCCTGATTCCAGGGCTTAATAGTGGGCACACCACAGCCTCCGCTCTTTTTCAGAGCATCTGCTGCCGCTTCCATTACAGCAGGGTTAGTGCCGTCACCGGCAAAGGCAACGATTCCTGACTTGGCGCAGCCGGGAATCAACACGTTATTGTAGGCGAGGTCGTCATACTTGTCGCCGTAATGCAGGGTTACCGCGCCCACGGGGCCAGCCAGCAGCGGAAGGGCCAGCTGATGGCCGAAAAAGTCGAAATGAGTATCCACCTCGCCATTTTCGCAGATGGTATCCATATTGACGCATAGCTCCTGCCATTTCTGGTAATTGCGAATAGCTCCGGTTCCCAACCCCTTGGCGCCGGGGCCGGGAATGGTATTCTTGCAGGCCAGTCCGTTGCAGACTGGGCAGGCGTGGCATTTGCCCATACAGCTCTTGGCCTGAGCCAGAACTTCCTGATAAGTCATTTTGCTACCTCCGTTTTTTATGGGGGACAAAGCTGAAACGGTTCAAATGTTGTTGGACAGCAGGGACTCGTGTCGGCGGAATCTTTTGCTGCCGTCACGAGTCCCTTGCTCCTATAAAATATTACCTTTACATATCAGCCGCAGCCGTGTCCGGACTTGGACTTATTTCCCGTGATTTTCCAGCGCGCTCTTCAGCTGATCCAGCGCCTTCTCCAGGATGCATCGAGGACAGGAGAGTCCAAAGCGCAGGAAACCAGCGCCGCCGGTGCCGAACCAAGTACCCATATCTACGCCGATATGGGCCTCGTGGGCAATGAAGTGCTCAATCTCCTCCGTGCTCATGCCGGTACCTCGGAAATCCACCCAAGTAAGATAGGTCGCTTCCAGCTCTGTCACCTTCAACTGAGGCAGGTTCTCACGAATGTACTCGTTGAAATACTGCTTATTGGAGTCAATGTAGTCACACAGAGCATCTACATACTCCTCGCACTCGTTGTAGGCCGTCTCCAATGCCACCGGGCCAAACCAGTTCATGTTGAAGATTCGGTTGGCGTTGAGCTGCGCCTCATAGGCTGCGCGGATCTTATCATTAGGAATAATGGTATAGGCAGTCTGGAGACCGGCCAGATTGAAGGTCTTGCTGGGCGCATAGTTGGTAATGGTGTTCTGACGGATCTTCTCAGACAGGGTACACATAGCGGTGTGATGATAACCCTTCATCATCAGATCCGCGTGGATTTCGTCAGAAACCACGATCACGCCATTATCTGCACAGATATTGCCCACCCGTTCCAGCTCTTCCGGTGTCCAGCAGCGGCCCACAGGGTTGTGGGGGTTGGAGATAATCATCAGCTTATTGCGGGGATCTCTGGCCTTGACTTCCAGATCCTCGTAATCCATGACATAGCTGCCGTTTTCTTTCTGTACCAGGGTATTCTCCACCATGGTGCGCTGATTGTTCTTGATCTCATCCATGAATGGATAGTAAACAGGTGTCTGAACAATGATACCATCACCGGGCTGGGTAAATGCCTGAATGGCCAGCGTAAAGCCGGGGATCACGCCAGGGGTAAAGATGATCCACTCCTTCTTCGGCTCCCAGTGATACCGCCGGGAAACCCAGCTCATAATCGCTTCATAGAAACTATCAGGTTTCACGCAGTAACCATAAATGCCCTCCTGCGCCTTCCGGGTCACAGCTTCCACAATCTTGGGGTGGCACTTGAAGTCCATGTCAGCGATCCACATGGGCACCATTTCCACAGAGGGATCTACGCCGAACTTTGCGTTACAGCCGTCCCACTTGATGCTGCGGGTGCCGCGGCGCTCCACATACTGATCAAAGAATTCCCTGGTAATCATGACTGTCGCTCTCCTTACAGATAAAGACTCTCGCTGGAATGAGTAAAGAATTCCACACCGGTTTCTGTCACGAGGAAGGTGTCCTCAATGTTGTAGCTGTGGTTCTTGCTGCTGTAATAGGGCATCTCCAGGCAGAACACCATACCGGGCTGGAACTCCCGGGTCTCTGCGGCGGCAATGAAGGGCGCCTCCTCGGTGAACCGATTGCAGCCGATAGAGTGGCCGTGATGGCCGCGCTTGAAATTGGGAATGTATTGTTTGATGGTGGCCTGTACCGCATTAAACACGTCACACATCCGCACGCCCGGCCCCAGCATATCCATCGCACAGTGGTTGCCTTTCCAGAGGATCTCGTAGATTTCCTCCCGACGCTTGTCGGTCTTATTACCCAGAACGAAGGTGCGCGCCAGATCCGCGCCGTAACCGCAGTAGATTGGACCGCCATCCAGCCGGACAATATCGCCCACCTTCAGTCGGTCGTGACGGGGCACAATAGCGGGGGCAAAGTTGGCTGCAACAGTGTGAGCCTGCAGAATATCCTGTACATCGGAGGACTGCATCTGGCAGTTCATCTTGAACAGCCGCATTACATCCGCCTCGGTCATACCGGGGACGACCTCGCGGGCGGTCTTGTTCATGGCTACCTCGCTGATTTCAGCGGCCCGACGCAGAACACTGATCTCCCAGGGGGTCTTGATCATCCGGGATTCAATCAGTGTCTCGCTGCAATCCACCAGATGATCGCCGGGGAACTGACTCTGCAGAAAGTCCCACTTGGAGTGAGAAATCTTTTCACTCTCCACACCTACCTTTGCGTCAGGGCAGGTGGACTTGATGACGTCAGCAGCCCAGCGGAAGGTTCGGTTCAGGTCGGGCTGAGCAGGCTTGTCCTCGGCATCATCCTTGGCATAGTCCTCAATGTAGATCCACATGGGATAGGCCATGATTTCGATATCCTTGCAGCTGGAAACGGCAGTCTGTTTTTCAAACTCGCTGCAGATTACCGTGACTTTGCCGGTCTTGGGTACCACAGCTGCAGTCAAGCCGATGTTATTGGACTGATACAGGAACTGGCTGGCAAAGCCGCTGGCGTAGAAAATAGCCTCGGGGCTGGTGAGAATCATGGCATCCAGCCCGCTCTTTTCCATGCAAAGCTGGAGCCGGTTCTGGATTGCTTTCTGATCACGCAATTCTAACATGAAAGATTCCTCCTTGCGTTATGATTGGTTCCGTCGTTATCCGCCGGCCAGGTTGGGCAGGAACATAATCAGGTCCGGGCAATAGGTAATTACCAGCAGGCTGGCCAGGTTTACCGCCAGGAAGGGCCAAACGCCAGGCAGCATCTCCACCATGTCCTGCTTGGTAATACCGCTGGTAACAAACAGGTTCATGCCGAAGGGAGGAGTATACATGCCGATAGCCAGGTTGGAAATCATGATCAGGCACAGGTGAACAGGGTTGATACCCATAGCGGTGGCCATGGGGAACACCAGAGGAGCCACGATCAGGATGGACGCGGAGCCATCCATGAACATGCCGAAGATCAGAAGGATGATGTTGACGATCAGCAGGAAGAGCACCTTGCTGGTCACGTCACCCAGCAGCACGTTGGTCAGAGTAGTGGAGAGGTTGCTTACAGTCAGGATCCAGCCAAGAATCGTGGCGGAGGACATCAGCACCAGAACCTGAGCGGTACCCACGGCAGAGTCCACCAGAACCTTCCACAGATCCTTGAGGGTCATTTCCTTATAGATAAACAGGCCCACGATCATTGCATACACTGCGGAAACAGCAGCAGCGTCGGTGGGGGTGCAGATGCCGGAGTAGATACCGCCCAGAATAATCACGGGCACCATCAGTGCGGCAAAGGCCTTTTTGGTAGCTCTCCACAGTTCAGCAAGGCTGGAGCGCTTGTCACGGGGCAGATTCAGCTTTCTGGAGTAGAAATAGATGTAAATCAGGCTGGACAGGCCAAACAGCACGCCAGCTGTTATACCGGCAATAAAGCACTTGCCGACGGAAGCGCCGGTGACGGTGCAGTAGATGATAATGGTGATGCTGGGGGGGATGATCAACGCGACAGAGCCTGAGGATGCCAGCAGACCGCCGATAAATTTCTTGGGATATTTGCGCTCCACCAGATCAGGATACATTAGCTTGCCGATGGCGATGATGGTGGCCGGGCTGGAGCCGGACAGAGCGCCAAAGAACATGCTGGCCAGCTCGGTAGCCATAGCGATACCGCCACAGACGTGGCCCACCAGAGCGCGGCACCAGTCCAGCAGGCGCTTGGACAGGCCACCGGTGGCCATTAAATTAGCGGACAGGATAAAAAACGGAAGCGCCATCAGGGAGAAGGAATCAATACCTCCTACCAGACGCTGAATGACGATCATGGGGTCCATGTTGGAACCGAACAGCAGGGCGGTAAAACCGGAAAGGCCCAGTGCAACGGTAATCGGTGCGCTGATGACAAAAAGCACCAGCAGGCAAATCAATAAGACAGGTACCATCTGAACGTTCCCTCCCTTTTATTCCTCAATTTTGTAAATACCGACAACCTCTTGCAGGAACAACTCGATCAGATGGATAATGACCAGAGCGCCGCCGATGGGCACGGAAACGTACACCAGCCATATCGGCCATCCCAGAGCCGCGGTTTTTTGCCCGGAAGCCATGGTGAATGCAGTGTATCTGGCGCCATAATACAGCAGGAAGCCCGCAAAAATGGCGGAAACGATCAAAACAATAGCGGCGATAACTTTCTGGAAAGTATCGCTCTTGACTCTGCGGATCACGTCTACGCCGTAGTGAGCCCCCCGCCGGAAGCACACGCCGCTTCCGATAAAGGTGATCCAGATAACCAGATAGCGAACAGCCTCTTCGGACCAGGCAGGCGCATGGCCGATACGGCGGCCCACCACGCTGATCATGATAACAATAACAGCCGCCGCCAAAAAGATGCCGATAAGGCACTTTTCGGCTTTGACTAGTCCCTTCATGATTTTTGACATAAGTCCTCTCCTTTCTCCTACGATTCCGGGGCCGCATTAGTGCAGCCCCGGAATCGCCTGTCAGACAGGGTTATCTGCGGTGTCAGGTACCCTGCTCTTCTGCCGCCATGGCCTCATCGAAGGCAGCCTGCAGGCGGGGCACATAGTCCTTTCTCCAGTCGGTGGTCATGAACTTGTCATAAACGGGAGCGGTAGCGGCTTCGAACTCAGCGATCTGCTCATCAGTAAACTGATGGTATTCGCAGCCAGCTTCTACCATCTTGTCAATGCAGTCCTGAGTGTAGCCGGGCAGCTCAGCCTCCAGAACGGCGCGGCCAGCCTTCTCGGCCTCGATCATAATCTCGCGGGTGGCGTCGTCCAGGCCTTCCCACCAGGTGCCGTTGGTCAGGAAGAGGTGAACCTGAGCAGCGTGATAGGTTTCCACAATGTACTTCTGAACCTCATAGAAGTTCATGGTGTAGGTGGACTGAGCGGGGTTTTCCTGGGCGGTCACGGTGCCGTTGGACAGAGCGTTATAGGTCTCAGAATAGGCCACCACGATGGGCTGAGCGCCCAGAGCGTTATAGGTGTCGGTAAGGATGTTGGACTCCATGATCCGCATCTTCAGGCCAGCCATGTCAGCAACGCTGTTGATGTCAGTGTTGGAGGTCATCTCGCGGAAGCCTGCGAACCATACGCCCAGGCCATGGATGCCGATGTCATCCAGACGAGCCATCATTTCCTGGCCGATTTCGTCGTTCATAACCTGGCTGATAACGGCAGGATCATCAGGCAGCAGGTAAGGCAGGTCCATCAGGGCGATATCCTCACAGAAAGAGGCAATGATGGCACAGGGAGCAATGCACATCTGGATAACGCCCATCTGAACGCTCTGAATGGACTCGGGGATGGAGCCAATCTGGCCGGCGGGATACAGCTCAACCGTGATGTTGCCGCCGGAGAGCTCTTCAATCTTGGCCTTCGCAGCCTTCATGGCCATATCTTCGGGAGTGCCTTCGGGCTGCATGTGAGCCATTTTGATGGTCTGCTTGGGGATGTCTACTTCGCCATTAGCGGCAGGGCTATTGCTGCCAGTGTTGGAGGCGGAATCGCCGTTGCCGCAGGCAGCCAGTGTCAGGGCCATGCTCAGCGCAAGAATCATTGCTACAATTCTCTTTTTCATGTTGTCCTCCTTAAATAATCTGTGTTTTGCACAGGGGCAAACAATTTCTCCGGGGCGACTCACTTCTTACAGGCCACCACTTCAATTTCCACCAGAGCTCCCTTGGGCAGCGCCGCTACCTGAAAGGCGGCCCGAGCGGGATAAGGCTCCTGGAAGAACTCGGCATACACCTCGTTCATGGGAACAAAATTTTTGATGTCGCTGAGATATACGGTGGTTTTTACCACGTCGCCCATGTCGTAGCCAGCGGCGGCCAGGATCTCTTTTACATTCTGCAGAGACTGGCGGCTCTGACCCCGAATCTCTTCAGAGGCGAACTCGCCGGTAGCAGGGTCCACCGGCAGCTGCCCGGAGACAAATACCATTTCACCTGCGGCGCCGATACCCTGAGAGTAGGGACCGATGGCGGCAGGTGCTGCCGGTGTGCTTATCAGATATTTCATACTTCTCCCTTCTTTCCTGTTTCCTAATATTTTCACGCTTGCGCGTTACTTGAAATTATAAGCTGTGACAATGGGTTCCCGACCGGTGTCCTGATCGTTGAAATATTCATAGAGACAAATGCCAAGGAAGGAACCACTGATATTTTTTACATTGCGCCAACCTCTGCCCAGCAGTTCACACAGCGCATAATAGCTGCGCTGAGAAGTGCGGCAGTGCAGGTACACAGGAACATCTTTGGGTACTTCGTCGATTCGGCTGCGGAACTGAGAGAGCGGGATATTTACTGCTCCCTTCAGGTGTCCGGCCTCGTATTCTGCCGGCTCTCGTACGTCAATAATATAGGCGCCGGATTCTACCAACTGCCGAACCTGATCCACTCTTACCTGCTCATAGTGCCCGTAGAGTAGATTGAGCCCCACCAGTGCCGCCATATTTACTACGTCCTTGGCAGTGCCATATACCGGGGAGTAGCACAGCTCCATCTCCTTGAGATCCTCCAGCGTGCCGCCCATGGTAATCAGTGTGGCAATCACATCAATCCGCCGTACCACGTCACCCTGACCGATGGCCTGGGCACCCAGAATCCGTCCAGTGGGCACCTCAAAGAGCAGCTTGAAGGGCATATAGCTGCTGCCGGGCATGATACCCACCTTGTCGCTGGGCAGTACATAGGCTACGTCGTAGGGGATCCCCTCTTTTTTCAGGGCTTTTTCGTTCAGGCCGGTGCAGGCTACGTTCTTTTTAAATACCCGCAAACAGGAGGTTGCGATATAGCCCTTGTTGCTGTGATTCTGGCCACAAATATGATCCGCTGCCGCACGAGCCTGCCGCTGCGCAGGACCCGCCAGGGCAAGGCTGCCGTAATGCCGCGTCATGCGATTAAAAGTCTCCACTGCGTCACCCACGGCATAAATGTCCGGATCGCTGGTTTGATAATTGTGATTCACCCGGATAGCGCCACTTTGACCCAGCTCCAGCCCTGCCTTTGCAGCAAGGCTGGTCTCCGGACGAACACCGATGGACAGGACCACGGCCTCCGCCGGAATCTCCACTGGCTGCCCATGGCGCTGGGCGATCACTGTCTGGTCGGTGATCTCCGTCACCATGCTGGAAAGATACAGTCGAATTCCCTGGTCCACGATCTCCTTGTGAAGAATCTGAGCCATGTCGTAATCAAAGGGAGCCATCACCTGATCGGCACCCTCTACTATGCTGACATTCTTTCCAGCAGTCTTCAGATTCTCTGCAACCTCGAGCCCCACAAAGCCTGCACCGGCCACCACGATGTTCTGCGCACCGGTTTTGTCGATGTAGTCCTTCACTGCACAGATATCCGTCACATTGCGCACAGTAAAAACATGCTTTGCATCGGCACCCTTGATACTCTTGGGCACCACAGCACTGGCACCGGGAGCCAGTACCAATTTGTCATAGGCCTCTTCATAGGTTTTACCGGTGGCCGTCTCCTGAACTGTTACCGTTTTCTTCTCCCGGTTGATTTCCACAACCTCACTGCCTGTACGGGCGTCGATGTTGAACCGTCGCTTGAAAGCTTCCGGCGTCATCATCACAAGGGCTGAACTCTTGGCTACCGTTCCGCTGAGATAATACGGCAAGCAGCAGTTTGAAAAGGAAACATGTGCTCCCCGTTCAAACATCACAATTTCCGCCTGTTCATCCAGCCGTCGGATCCGTGCTGCAGCTGATGCGCCTCCGGCCACCCCACCTACCACTACAACTTTTTTCATAAGCGAATTATACCTACCTTCTTAACTCGGTGCGCGGTGCAGTTACCAAATACTGCAAGCATTCCTTCTGTTAGACGTATCTATATCTTGAAGGCACCTCTCTCCGCGCGGTGGCAATGAAACTACCGCTCTGGCTCTTTGGTATACCAACCATACCCAAATCATACAGACACATAAGCAAAATGTCAATACTCAAACATTTACCGGCGCAATAATCGTGCGTTATGTATAAATAGTCCCCGAGAAAACTGTTAAAAATGCAGGTTATATTCATCAAAAACAGTTTTGGTATACCACAGTATTGACAAGGTAAACGAAATCTGTTATTGTAGCATCTGACATTTGTATTTCATTAAAAAAACAAAAAAATATTTGGTATACCACCACAAAAAATATTATTTAGGAGCATTAAAATGAACACTGTAAATGAAAATAAAGCGGATGAAATCCGCGAACTTTGCGGAAATTATGCGGTCGAGAACTTTAAAAACGGTCTAAACTGTTGTGAAAGTGTTTACAACGCTCTTCTGCGAGCTGGCGTTCTGAAAAATGTTGCGCCTGAGACTCAGGCAATGTGTATTGGTTTTGGCGGAGGTATTGGCTTGTCCGGACATACCTGCGGCGCTTTATCCGCAATTATCATGGCCTGTGGTGCCGTTTATGGCAGACCGGATCCCTGGGCCGTTCCCGCGGAAGAGCGAATGGCAGAAATTGCCGGAAAATATTATCGCAGATATAACCGGGTAGTTCATGAGTTCGAGAGCAAGTTTGGCAGCACTGACTGCGCCGGTATCTCTGCTCCCTATGAAGACTGGCACAGTGTCGAGCGGCGTAAGAACTGTCTGAAGCTCATCGCCAACTCTGCCAAGCTCGCCTATGATATTCTTCAGGTCCCTCAGGAAGAGGCTTTCCAGCTTCCATATGGCGAGAATATGGGCGGCAACACCTGATAACCCTCGCATCAACTAAGAAAAAGGAGCGTAAAGGCTGGCATGAATAAAGTAATCACCAAAGAAAAAGCTGCCTCCTTTGTACAGGATGGCAGTACCATCATGGTTGGTGACTTTCTGGGCTCTTCCACCCCGGAATGTATCATCAATGCTCTGGTTGCTCAGGGCACCAAGGACCTGACACTGATCTCCTGTACTACCGGCAATCCCCAGCACGGCTGCGGAAAGCTGATCGTCAACAAGCAGGTGAAAAAGACCATCACCTCCCATATCGGGACCAACCGCGAAACCGGCCGGCAGCTTAACGCCGGTGAGTTGGAGGTGGAATTTGTTCCTCAGGGCACTTTGGCGGAACGCATCCGCTGCGGCGGTGCCGGTCTTGGCGGTGCACTGACTCAGACGGGCCTTGGCACCTCTATTGAAGAAGGCAAAACCAAAATCGAAGTGGACGGAAAGGTTTACCTGCTCGAGAAGCCCCTGCACGCAGATGTAGCCCTACTCAAGGCATATCGGGCTGATGAGAAGGGAAACTTGGTCTATCGCCTCACTTCCCACAACATGAACACAGTTATGGCAATGGCTGCAGATATTGTCATTGCCGAAGTGGAGGATATCGTACCCACAGGCAGCCTCTCACCGGATACCGTGGTAACTCCTGGTCCGCTGGTGGATTATATTGTGCTCGCAGAGAAAGGGGCGGACTATCAATGAGTGATATAAGAGAGAGAATCGCCCGCCGGGTTGCAAAGTTCTTCAAGGACGGCGATCTGGTCAATTTGGGCATTGGACTGCCCACACTGGTGGCGGATTATTTGCCTGAAGGGCTGGAAATTGATTTTCATGGCGAAAATGGTGTTATTGGCTTGGGCAAAGCACCGGACGAAGACTCGATTGATAAGGATATTTACAATGCCGGTGTACAGCCCGCTACGCTTCTGCCGGGCGCCTCTTGCTTCGACAGCGCCATGTCTTTCTCGATTATTCGGGGTGGTCATGTGGATGTGACAGTGCTGGGTGCGCTGGAGGTGGACCAGGAAGGCAGCCTTGCCAACTGGATCATCCCCGGAAAACTGGTTCCCGGTATGGGCGGTGCTATGGATCTTGTTGCCGGCGCTCGGACAGTAATCGTGGCAACAGAGCACTGTACCAAAACCGGTGATAGTAAAATCCTTAAATCCTGTATTCTTCCCTTGACAGCATACCGTAAAGTAAATTATATTGTAACTGAGCTTTGCGTTTTGGAAGTCACTTCCAACGGGCTCCTCCTTTTGGAAACCGCCCCCGGCATTACACCCGAGGAGGTACAGGCCAAAACTCAGGCCACTCTGATCGTTCCGGAAACGGTTGGATGCATGGAATAAAATGGAGTTCTTAATCCGTAAATAACCGATGTATCTGAACGGATCAGCAGATCATGAAGAGAGAGGTTCGCGACTGTGTTTAAGCCGATTGAAAAGGAATCAGCGCTTTATCCAACAAAGTATTATGAAAAGATTATTGCTGAAATCAGCGATATGGTTTCGAACGGGGAATTAAAGGTAGGCGAGATTTTACCTTCTGAGCGGGAACTTGCCGAATATTTTGAGACAAGCCGCGTCCCCGTCCGGGAGGCGTTAAAGATTCTGGAATTTTTGGGTCTTGTTCGGCATGTGCCTGGAAAAGGAATGCAGATTTGCGAGATTGAAATTTCCTCTCTGATTAGTAAGGTCTTCTTTGGAATGAATATTTCTGAGGAGACCCCTCAGCAGCTTTTTGATATCCGCTGTCTGGTCGAGCCTTATGCAGCTGCGCAGGCCGCACTAAAGGCCAATCCGGAAGACATTCAGCGAATTCAGCAAGTGCTTTATGATGAAAATGATCTACCCATCAAAAAGCAATCAATTGACTTCCATCTGGCAGTGGTATCCGCATCTCACAATCAGCTTCTGGTGGAAATTTACAATTTTCTGGCATCTGTTCTTGCCACCTTCCGGGCCAAGAGCCTGGATGAACGCTATGAAAACGGCCCGATTCAATTCCACATTCAAATTTTCAACGCCATCAAAAATCACGATGATGTGGTTGCGCGGCATCTTATGAGCGCTCATTTGGAAGAGGAGCGAACACATCTTAAGCAATAACACTCTTGTGATTTAAAGCGGAGAGGCATCGCGCCAGCGATGCCTCTCCGCTCTTTTGAATCATTGAATCATTCTACGGTATTCATGACAACAGTAAAAGAGTGCTGCAATCTACCAAGCCAAGGATAGCGCTCTCTCCATTGCCCACTGACTTCATTTATGACGGAGTTTGCAAGTCAAAGGGCAAAAATTCCCGGTAGTCCTTTCAGAGGTTGCATCAATCAGGAACTTTTGGACACAATAAAGTATTGTAATAAAAAGCGGAATATCTTTTCTGGAAAGTATATTTTTTCGATAATATACTACATTCCAGCAAAAAATTTGATCCGGATTCTTGTAAAAGAATCCGGATCGAATTTATACAGTTCTATCTTACTTGCGGGGATTCTTGATAGCGGCCTGGGCAGCAGGGGATGGAACAGGGAAATTGATCTGGTGCCTTTCAAAGCTACAGCAAAATTGTAGTACTCTCATATTCTTATTGTTATAGAGGCAGAAAAAATCAGGCCTTCAGAGTGCGTATTTCCGGTGGGCCTATACTTTCTAACTTGCTTTTTCTGATGCAATTTCCGATCCCATCTGCCTGATGAGTTCCGCCAACTTCTCTTCACACTACACCTCGATTTTGGCATTTACATTACTTTCCGTGCGCCTACTGTTTATAATAGTGGAGTATTACCCTTCCCGAAGATAATCCTTGATCTGTCTGATGCAGCCGGTGCCGAGTTTGCGTCGCTGGCCCTTATATGCCGAAAGGGACCGGGAACAGGGTTTCGGGAGACAGTATTTTCTTCTGCCTTCAGAGGCTGTCTACCAATGTCCAGATCACTCTTTCCTTCTACAGTTCTCCGGCTCTCGTCTGTGATCTAAGCGTAGATACTTAGGGTGGTACACTGGACACATGACCATGTCAGTAGAGAGCGTTTTTATATCTATACCGTGCTTTAGAGAGGCAGCGGTGAAGGTACATAGCAGGACATGAAAACGGATACGCTTACACTCAGGCCGTTTTAAGATTGCGAATAGACATTTTCGCACCGCCGCCAGGTCTTATGGCAAATTCTTTTTCACTTGTGATGGAAGCACCCATTGTGCAGTAGCGGATTTTGGGGAAATAGGGATCGCAAGGGAGGGCAACAATGCAGCTGAAACAACCTCGTACAATACGATGGATAGGCGCTCCTTCGTTTTTTAGCTTGATTGCCCGTTCTACGGCTCGCCGGTTCAGGGCCAAAAAGGTGTACTCCACATTCTCGTACCGGGGCAGCATCATGGCAAACGTCTCAATCTCCCGAAACTGGGGCAGATAGTCCGGGTGGGCAAAGGAACCCACCTCAATCTTCCGCACTCCGGCCTCCACCAAGCTATCCAGTAATCGCAGGCGATTCTTCAGGGACATGTACCGCTCCTCATGTTGCAAGCCGTCCCGCAAGGTGGTATCTAGAACAGAAACCTCACGAATTGGAACCATATTGCCGCCCCTCTCATTCGCGCTCGACAATCAAAGAGACACCCTGGCCGCCGCCACAGCAGAAGGTGACTAGGCCACGACTAGCACCCCGGCGCTGGAGTTCATAGACCATCTTGGTAACTAGAATGCCGCCGGTCGCCGCTAGGGGATGTCCCAACGCAATTGCGCCCCCGTTGGGGTTGAGCTTTGCCACATCCATATCTAGTTCTTTGATACATGCCAAGGACTGTGCTGCAAAGGCCTCGTTCATCTCAATGACATCCATATCTGCCAGAGTCAGGCCGGTCTTTTTCAATAGCTTCCGGGTGGCATATACAGGTCCGATCCCCATGATATTGGGGTCTACTCCCACAGAGGTAAAACCATTGATATACCCCAGAATGGGACAGTTCTGAGACCTGGCCACGCTTTCCTCCATGAGGATCACCGCACTGGCACCGTCGCTATTGGGGGAACTATTACCTGCTGTACTCACACCGTTGGGCCGGAAGGCCGGCTTCAACTTTGCCAGTGTCTCCATGGTACAGTCCCGGCGGAACACGCTGTCAGCGTCCACTCTGTTCTGCGTGCCCTTCTTAGCATCTGCCACAGTTACGGGAACAATCTGCTCCCGGAAATAGCCGCTGTCCCATGCCTGCACCGCCTTACGGTGGCTCTCTACAGCAAAGGCATCGCAGTCCCGCCGTGTAATGCCGTACTTGTCCGCCAAGTTTTCCGCAGTCATGCCCATGGGCGGATTGCCAATCTCGTCCGGAGCCAGCATGGTCTTTCCCCGAAAGACAGGCGCGTTTATGTTATGAAGACGGTTCTGCTGCATCAGCACATAGGGGCGGTTGGAGTCAGACTCAACACCGCCGGCCAAGACACACTCGGCATCACCGGCACGGATCAGAGCGTCGGCCAAGGAAATGGCAGTCAAGGATGTGCCGCAACGGCGGTCTACAGTAATAGCTGGTACCGTAATGGGCAGTCCCCCCTCCAACGCCGCATAGCGGGCCATATTGGAGATGTCGTGGGCATAGAGGTTGCCGTAAATCACCTCATCCACGATTGCCGGATCGATGCCAGCCCGTCGGACCGCCTCACCGATCACCAACGCTGCCATACGATGGGCGGGCACTTCCGAAAGAGTGCCGCGGATTCGCCCCACAGGGGTTCGTACGGCGGCGACAATGGCCGTTCTTCTCATGGTTCTCTCCTCTCACACATGTCATGTATCATATAATTTCCCATAGTCTTTCGGTTACTGGCGCTCCACAATCAGAGAAATCCCCTGGCCACCCGCGCAACAGAAGGTAATCAAGCCTCGGTTGGCATTCCGGCGCCGAAGCTCATAGACCATCTTGGCCACGAGAATGCCACCAGTAGCCGCCAGCGGGTGACCCAGTGCAACGGCGCCACCGTTGGGATTGAGTTTGGTCACATCCATATCCAACTCCCTGATGCAGGCTAGAGACTGGGCTGCAAAGGCTTCGTTCATCTCAATCACATCCATATCCGCCAGGGTTAACCCGGTTTTCTTCAGCAGTTTCCGGGTAGCGGCTACGGGCCCGATGCCCATAATATTCGGATCAACGCCTGCAGAGTCAAATCCAGCAACATAACCCAAGATAGGACAGTTCAGGGACTTTGCCATGCCCTCCTCCATAAGGATCACCGCACTGGCACCGTCGCTGTTGGGAGAACTGTTGCCGGCGGTACACACGCCGTCCGGCTTAAAGGCAGGCTTTAGCTTCGCCAGCGTCTCCATGGTGCAGTCCCGGCGGAATGATTCATCTGTATCTACACACACTCGCTCGCCATTTTTTCCTGTCTCCTTGACCACCGGCAAAATTTGCTCCTGAAAGTACCCGTTATCCCACGCCTGTACCGCCTTGCGGTGGCTCTCCACTGCAAACGCATCACATTCTTGCCGGGTAATACCATACTTTTCAGCCAAGTTTTCCGCTGTCATACCAGTGGCGGGATTGCCAATCTCCTCCGGTGCCAGCATTGCCTTCCCCCGGAATGTGGGAGGCGTTAGATCGTGGAGACGTTTCTGCTGCATCATCACATAGGGACGGTTGGAATCAGACTCTGCACCACCAGTCAAAATGCACTCGGCATCGCCGGCACGGATCAGCGCGTCAGCCAGAGAGATAGCCGTTAAGGCCGAACCACAGCGTCGATCCACCGTGACACCGGGTACCGTAATGGGCAATCCACCCTCCAGTGCCGCATAACGGGCCATATTGGATATATCATGGGCACAGAGGTTGCCATAGATTACCTCGTCAATAATCGCCGAATCAATGCCGCTGCGGCGAACTGCTTCGCGAATTACCAGCGCAGCCAGCCGGTGAGCCGGCACATCAGACAGTGTACCACGGATTCTGCCCACAGGTGTGCGTACTGCTGCTACAATGGCTGTCCTTCTCATGTCCATATCACTCCTTCTTATCGTCAATGATTGCGAAGGCCCGTACCCATCCGGCACTGGCCCGATCCACCTTGACCGGCGCGCCGAAGAAATGGAACCCATAGGGGGGCAGTTGTTCCAGATTGTTTAACTTCTCATATTGGACATAGGCCTTGATTGCGCCTGCCTTGTGGCCTTCCCAGCATACGGAGGGGTCTCCGGTTTCCTGGAAGCGCTTCGTGGCATACTCCCGCGGCACATCCCAGCTCCAGGCATCCGTACCCACGGCATGTACACCCTGGTCAATGAGCCAAAGCGTAGCCTCCCGGCCAACACCACAGCCCTTGTGCAGGTACTCCGGCGTCCCCCAAGCCGTCATGGCACTGGTGCGCAGACATATTACGTCTCCCGGCTTGAGCTTAGCAGCGCAGTTCACTGCAATAAAGGGCTTGCCTTTTCTGTTGCTGTTTTGATAAATTAGGCGAGCAAACACCTCCTTTCCTACACCGCTTTCTCCCTGCAGCAATACGGTGGCATCGGAGGCAGCAATCGTGTTCGCCTTCATTACGCTATTCACAAAGTGTTGACTCTCACCGATAATATTTCCCTGCTTTAAAATGGCTTGGGCTTTTAACTGACGGTCATACTCTGCTGCCACTTGTGTGGTTCGTTCCAGTTCCAGATTCAGCCGGTTGACTTCCGTTGTATCCCGAAAAAGCGATGCAGCACCTACTAGTTTCCCTTCCTTCAGCAAGGGAAACATCCGGATGGATACATAGCGCTGTACGGTCTGAACCAGTTGTTTTCGCGAACAACTGGTTTGCCCGTGCGGAGTACATCCAGAAGACTTGCACCACTTTCGATAATGTGCATATTCTTCCCCAAAATCTTTCCGGCCGGGACTCCAAGAACCCTGGTATAAGCAGGGTTCACATAGAATATGATTCCATTTTTGTCTACTGCAACCACCGCTTCAGCCAACTCGTCTAGCAGTGGCTCCAACGGAATGTAGTGAAGTGCTCGAAGAATCTTCCGTACACGTTCTGCAGAGATAGTTCCTATACAATGTCCGTCATTGTCAACAGCGCGAACATACTCGATGTCATCTGGGATCATTTTTTCTGAAAATCCAAATAAATCGGTATCCTTTGGTAGAGAAAAAGAGGATTTTTCCGTAAGCATCGTGCGATTAGGGTTGACCAGACTGCCGATCTGAATATAGGACATACGCTTCCTCCGATGGATTCATTTTCTTCCATGCTCTAAGCCAAAAAATCAGAATGTAGTACTAATCTATCATAAAATAAAAATCTTTTCAATAATATGCAAACATGCAAACAAGCTTTCTATCTCGTCGAATTATGGAACGAAACATCATTAGCAGAGACGGATGAATATAGCAAAAATTATCACTTAAGTCCCCCATCCTAGCACTATTAGAAACTGGAATCGCTTTAGGCTGACAGAAGAACGAATCCGCCTAGCATCCTGCAGTATTATTTTGGTTAACACTATATCAAAAGTGTTGTGAGTAAACGAGCAGATAAAATAAAAGCTCTGTTGTTTGGGCCCACGCCATAAGGCATTTTCTGTACTCAAGTCACTTTGTGTATGCATCCTAATTTGGGCACTCACAATTCCAGCCACGCAGTCATCCACAGCCAGGATTGGAACAGTTGGAAAGTCTGTGTTTTAAACGTACCGAAAAGCAATCTATTCAAAGTGAAAATTCTTACAAGCCGTTAAACAAAGTATAAAAAATCAAAAAATTAGATGAGTTCTCTGATGTATCTTGTCGTGGCACAAGGTCCAATTACCACAGCATACTTCAAAATTGAACCGATTAAAACAAATATAGCAAAGTACGCTTTATTTCTTGTCTTTCCTGCACCGTATAATATTCCTGATTCCTGCTGTTTGACCTTTTTGCATGGTCATGACCAACTAGCCAGATTCTAACAGGGTTTTGGCATAGTACTGCATCACATTGATACCCATTCAATAAATGATAGTAGGCATCTTTATATTTCATTGGCAAAAGGCCAGGACCTCCTCCGCCATATCCAGGATGGTCTCCCTAAAGTGGGTGCCCGACACCACGATGGCAGTGATCCCGACTGGGGAAGATAGCCTTGGAAGGGTAAAAGGCAACGTTGAGTGCCACCACTAGGGTTTCTGATATTAGGTGCTTCACAGACCTGCTTCCCAGATAAGCAGAGTAAAGCCTGAACGTTCTTTGGCCCCAACACCTGTGGTTCTTCCTTCTGTTTACAAACATGGTTGCTTAATTTCAGCAAGCTCGTTTGCTATTATTTTGTGCATCGCCCCAAAATGAGCAAAGCCTTATTAGCATATCTTCTTTTCAGCTTCAAATGCATTTTTCAAAAAACAAACACTTTATTTGCTTAGTATACGCAGGCTCTGACATACCAGCTCGCCCAGAAACAACAGATTCCCCGGTTTTCCACTGGAAAGCCGGGGAATCTGTTGTTTACTCGATTTTACCACAAATTTCTTACCGGAGAAACTTGATAGCAACCTGGGCGGCAAGTTGTTGGAGGCGGACTTGCCCCCGGAACTGCTGGACACGGTGTCAAAGGACGAGCGGGCGCCTTGACAGGGGTACTGTCCTGCCCCCCGCCCTCCTACCTGCAGAATCCGACACGGGTGTATGGTAGGCCTTCGCCCAGCTGGAGATACGCTTTACCGTGGACGGGGATGTGCTCCACGTCCGGCCAGCGAAATAAGCATTTGCGCTTAACCTTTGGGTTGCCTGTTTTTTTCTGCAGGGCGTGCAACAAGACCAGTCTCTCAGGGATGTTGAGGGAGGAAAGGGAGCAGTGCCGCGGAAGGAATCCGCCCAGATTCAGATTCGGGCAATTCCCTGCTTTCTGGCTTCATCTGCCACTGCCTGCGCTACCGCATCTGCTATGCTTTTTTCCAACGCTGACGGCAAAATATTCTCCGGATTTAGTTCCTGCTCCTTTACCTGAGCTGCCAGTGCCTCTACGGCCCGAATCTGCATTTCGGAAGTGATCTCCCTGGCCCGCACTGCCAGCGCGCCTTTAAATATTCCGGGAAATACCAGCACGTTGTTAATCTGATTTGGAAAATCGGATCGACCGGTACCTACCACGGCGGCACCGGCTTTTTTGGCCTCATCAGGCATAATTTCCGGTGTAGGGTTGGCCATGGCAAAAACAATTCCCCGGTTCATAGAGGCTACCATTTCAGGACTGACAAGATTGGGCCTGGACACTCCTACAAATGCATCGGCGCCTTTCATTGCATCCGCCAGACTGCCCCGTTCATGACCGCAGTTGGAAATGCGGGCAATTTCCTGCTGCTCCGCATTCAGAGACTCATCTCCTTCGCAAAGGATACCGTTAATATCACACAGTACAATGTTTCCAAATCCCATGGAGATAAGCAGCTTGCCGATAGCTATACCGGCAGCTCCCGCACCATTGATTACAATTTTCATCTGTCCCATCTGCTTACCGGTAACTTTCATCGCATTGCGCATCGCAGCGGCTACCACAATTGCCGTACCATGCTGGTCATCATGGAATACAGGAATATCGCACCGTTCCTTCAGTCTCCGCTCCACCTCAAAACAGCGGGGAGCGGAAATATCCTCCAGATTGATTCCGCCAAAACTCTTGGAAATAAGATAAATGGTTTCCACCAACTTGTCTGTATCCTGGGTATCTACACAAATAGGAAACGCATCCACTCCGGCAAATTCTTTGAAGAGGACGCATTTCCCCTCCATAACCGGCATTCCGGCGGCGGGGCCAATATTGCCCAGCCCAAGCACGGCGGATCCGTCAGTAATGACGGCCACCAAATTGCTGCGCCGGGTAAGGGCAAAGGATTTCTCATAGTCCGCAGCAATCGCGCGGCAAGGTTCTGATACACCCGGCGTATATACCAGTGAGAGGTCTTCCCTTGTCTGAATGGGCTTTCGGGACACAACCTCGATTTTGCCCTGCATCTCATAGTGCAGCTTGAGGGATTCCTGATTGACGTCCATAGTTCACGCACCCTTTCTTTCCAAAATAAGAAATTGTTATATCATTCCCTCCGGATGAAATATCTGCTCGAACCGCTCCGCGCTGAGAAACCCGAGGCTGACGCAGGTCTCCTTCAGAGACATTTGTTCTGCATAGGCCCTCTGTGCGGTTTTGGCCGCATTTTCATAGCCAATATAGGGATTGAGAACCGTCACCAGCATTAGGGACTGGTGCAGATTCTTCATGCACCGCTCCCGATCTGCTGTTATCCCGGCGACACAGTTTTTGTTAAAGGAATGGATGCAGTCAGTAAGCAGCCGCACAGGCTGCAGGAAATTGTAGATACAAACAGGCATAAACACATTAAGCTCAAAATTCCCCTGAGAAGCGTCAATTCCTACCGCCACATCATTCGCCATAATTTGGACAGCCACCATGGTCACCGCCTCACACTGGGTGGGGTTGACCTTACCAGGCATAATGGAGGAGCCTGGTTCATTTGCCGGAATGCGGATCTCCCCCAGCCCGCACCGGGGGCCGGAAGCCAGCCAGCGCACATCATTTGCAATCTTCATCAGATCTGCTGCCAGGGCCTTGAGTGCGCCATGGGCAAAGACCAGTTCATCCTTACTGGTGAGCGCGTGGAATTTGTTCTCAGCGGGAAGAAAGTCTTTTTGACAATTTCGCTGACCGCCTGGGCCGCCGCCTGATCAAAGCCCGGCGGAGCATTCAGGCCGGTTCCCACTGCTGTGGCGCCCAGCGCCAGCCGGCGCAGCGGCGGCAATGCCAGTTCCATCAGTGACAGGTCCTTTTCGAGACTGTCCCGCCAACCGCTGATCTCCTGGCCCAGAGTAATGGGGACGGCATCCTGGAGATGGGTGCGGCCGCTTTTCAGCACATCGAGATTCTCCTTTTCCAAGCGTCGAAAGGTCAGCTCCACAACAGCGGCAATATGCATAGCGGTGGGAAAGGTGTCGTTGGAGCTCTGGGACATGTTAACGTGGTCATTCGGGTGAAGCAGTTTTTTCCCCGCAATCTCGTTGCCCCGATTGGCAATTACTTCATTGAGATTCATGTTGGACTGAGTCTCGCTGCCCGTCTGCCACACCACCAGAGGAAAGTGTTCGTCCAGCTTCCCGGAATCTATTTCCTCACAGACCTGAGAAATCAGCTCCATTCGCTCCTCATCCAGCCTGTCCAGACGATAATTGGCCACTGCGGCAGCTTTCTTTAACACGCTGAAGGCCCGTATAAGTTCCAACGGCATTTTCTCTGTGCCTATTTGGAAATTTTGATAGCTGCGTTGGGTCTGCGCACCCCAGTAACGGTCTGCGGGGACTTTTACTTCTCCCATAGAATCCCGCTCGATTCGATCACTCATTCTGGTTTCCTCCTTTTGGCTCTCAGCCAGTGATAATGCGGAAATTTTCCTTGAAAATCATATATTTCACTTTTATAATAGTTCAAAAAGAGGACTTCCGGCCGTTGCCGTTTAATCCTCTTGCCAGACAGAAGGCGGGGCCGAATCGGGATGAAAGAAGTTCAGGTAGATGGCCGGCTCAAGCGGCTTTGGCAGCTTTCCTGGCCAGCAATCGTAGAACAGCTGCTGGTCACAATGGTCAGTTATGTGGACACAGCCATGGTTGGCGTGCTTGGCGCGGCCGGAACCGCAGCAGTTTCAGTGAATGCCGCACCTTTATGGCTCGGAAACGGCCTGCTTACCGGCGTGGGCGTGGGCTACTCCGTTCAACTCTCCAACGCTGTCGGCGCTGGAGACGATAAACGAGCCCGGGAAATCCTGCGGCAGGGCGTGCTGGCGGTTGCAGTCGTGGGTCTTGTCGTACTGCTGGTTTATCAGTCGCTGGCCGGCGTGCTCCCCAAATGGCTGGGCACAAAGGAGGATGTTCTTCCACAGGCTGTGGCCTATCTGCGTCTTTATACCCTAGCCTCGCCCTTTACCGCTGCAAGCTTTATTTTTTCCGCCATGCTCCGGTGTATGGGCAACACCCGCACACCGCTTTATTTCAACACAGCTGCCAATGGTCTTAATGTGCTGATGAACTTCCTCATGATCTACCCCACTCGAACTGCAAGCTTCTTTGGGTACACACTGCTCATTCCAGGGGCCGGACTTGGCGCGGCAGGTGCGGCGGCAGCCTCTGCCATTTCGCTTACGGCGGCCGGCTCTGCCATGCTGGTGGCCGGAATACGCCAGGGTCCTCGCTTCCGCATCCACCTGCGCGAATGTTTTCGCCCTCAAAGAGATATCATTTGCCAAGCGGTTTATCTGGGACTTCCGTCCGCCGTTGAGCGGGCTACTATCAATCTGGGACAGATTGCCACAACCGCCATGGTGGCTTCCCTGGGAACCGTTGCTCTGGCCGCTAATCAGATTGCCACCACAGCGGAAGGCCTTTGCTATCTGCCGGCCTACGGCATTTCCTATGCCGGCGTGGCTCTGGTGGGCCAGTCGGTCGGCGCCGGAAGCCGGAAAGAGGCCTCCGCCTACGGTACGCTGGCGGCAAAACTGGGGTTTTGGTTCACCACAGGAACCGCCGCTGTTTTGTTCTTAATCGCCCCGCTTTTGACCGGTCTGTTCAATTCAGATCCACAGGTATCCCAGCTGGCGGCCCAAATGCTGCGGATTGTGGTATTCAGTGAACCGTTTTTTGCATTATCCATTGTGTGTGCCGCAACTCTGCGGGGAGCGCTGGATGTGCGCTTTCCCATGGTGGTCAGCCTGGCCAGCATGTGGGGCGTGCGGATTGTGCTGGCGCTGCTGATGGTTTATGGTCTGAAACTCGGCCTGGCCGGCGTTTGGCTGGCCATGGATATTGATTTGATCGTGCGCGGAATCCTGTGCGCTCTGCGCTGGCGGAGCGGACGCTGGGCGCGTATCTGCGGGCTGGATCGCCCGTTCTCCAAATAGCCCCGTTCGAATGGAATACATTGTGCTGCTACCAGTTGGGTGCCTTGCCCAGTATAATCGGACGCCCCGGCGGAAATACCGCCGGGGCGTTCATCCATAATTGGCGGAGTGTTTAATTCGCAGGCAACGTGAATTCCATCAGTTTGGAAACCGGGGTCTGCTCCAGATCCCACAGGCTCTGGAGCAGGACCGCACTCTGATTCCGCCCCAATACAGGAACCGCACAGCGCAAAAATTTCTCCTCCAGGCTCTGGTCCGGTATGGGATCGGTAAGGTGGCCCACCGGATAAATACGCTCAGTGTGATACTCCCGTCCATCGGTAAGTCTTACAGACACAAAAGCAGGACCCACACCCATATCCACCGGCAGGTTGTCGTAGCGCTCCGCATGGCACAGCTGGGTGGCTTTGATGATGCGCTGGATCTCCGGCTTAAAAATAAACTCAGGACAATAGTTTACCGGCATATTGTCTATCCCCAGCAAGTACAGCGCCACTTGAAAGCCTACGCTGAATTTTGCCTCATCGCCTGTTTTCGGGTCGGGGGTGACCAGCTCTCGCAGCGCGGCGGCACTAAGCTCCACCCGGACGCTGGCAATCTCTTCAGCGGTAAAATGGTGCTCTTTTGCCAGGTCAACAAAGGCATCCACCGCCCGGTGCGTGCTGCTGCAGGAGGGATACTGCTTGATGGCAAAGCCCGGAGAAGCAATGTCGTACGCACGGCCCAATGTCTCAGCCCAATCCGCGCCAAAAGGTTCAAACCTCTGGTTGGTGTACTCGTAAAGATAGCCCTCCCGGCCGTCCAGTGCGGCGGCAGAGGCAGTATAACCCGCCCCGGCCAGCAGAGCGGCCAGCACTCCGTCACTGGCGCACTTTCCAATATGGACCGATTTTGTATCCGTTCCAAAATTCTCCCGCACACCGGATGCCATAGAGGCCGCCAGCCCCAGGCAGTGTTCCGTCTTCTTCTGGTCCAGTTTCAGCAAATAAGCGCCCCCTGCGGCAGCCCCTATCACGCCGGTAATACTGCTGGCATGCCAACCCCGTTCATGCAGCGCGTGGGCACAGATGCGCCCCAGCTTGCATTCCACTTCCGTGGCCACGGCAAAGGCCTGGATGAGCTGGGCGCCGCTGGCGCCCGTTTCCTCGCCTATGGCCAGCAGCGTGGGCAGCACAGCCACCGTCGGGTGCCCCAGATTGGAGCTTGCCGTATCATCCAGCTCCAGCTCATGTCCGCTGATTCCGTTGAGGAAGGCCGCATCCCGCATGGAGAAGTTCCGGCCGATTCCGGCCACAGTGGCCCGGCCGCTCCCCTCTGTAATCGTCAGGGCCCGCTGAACCACCGGGGTCTTACTGCCCAGCAGCATAGCCCCCATGGTGTCCAAAATGAATCGTATGCAAAGCCTTCGCTCCTTTTCTCCCAGTGGAACGGGGTCTTGGATAAATTGCGCAAAGCGTTGGCTCAGCGTCATACTCTACGCCTCCCCAATCAGGTCGTCCACCAGCTGCTCCAGGTTGGCAGAGGCCTGCGTGAGTTTATCCCGGCGCTGGTGCCACTGGGAGTTAAGTACCTCCAAACGCTGCTGACCCATCTGGATCATCTCACATACCCGTTCAGGGCTGGGACCGCCGATAATGCTGCGTCTCTGGACGTTCTGCACCGGGTCCAGAGCGGCCTTGATCAGATCCTCTGGCATGTCAATTTCCATATCCAGCGCTTCCCGGGCCGCTCGATGCACTAGATGAGCGTCAATCGCTTCACAGGGGATCTGCTCCTCATGCGCAATAAGCACCAGTTTGCCCACGATCTTCTTGGCGGCAGAAAAAGATACGCCTTGGCTGCGCACCATCTCATCGGCCAGTTCCGTCATTGTGGAAAAGCCCTTGCGCGTCACCTCCAGCGCCCGCTCCCGGTCCACCTCCAAGGTGCGGACAATGCCCTCCAGGAGATATGCACTGTCTGTAATCCGCTGAGCGATCTCCATATACAGGCTGACCACAAAACCGGGTTCCCGCCCGTTGCCGGGCGTATATGCCTTCGCGGAATCCAAAGTCGTTTTTCAGCAAAGCAAAAGCCCCCTCCACCTGGATGGAGCGGCACAGGCGCAGATGAATGCCGCGCCGTGTCATGATATTTGCGGTTGCCTGCTTCCGCTTTTCCCAGAAGGTTTTGTGGAGCACGATCTCCTTGGGCTTGTTCAGGTCCTTGGCCCGGCAGCATTGTACCCGGCAGGGACATTCGCTGCAATCTTCACACCGGTACCAAGCGGTGGACACAAGCTGTCCGTCCTGCACTTGGGTTGTCTCCCGTCTCAGGTACAGCTTTCTGCCCTGTGCGCAAGTGAAGCAGTCTGCTTCGGGGTCATATTCCATATTTTCAATTCGCCCCACATGTTTGCGAAACTTGCTCGTTTTCTTCTGGTCGTAGTTGGTGGGCTTTATGAAACACATCTGGCCATTCTGCTCCAGATACAGATAATTTTCCAGACTCTCATAGCCCGCATCCGCTACAACTTCCTCATAGCGGGCCTGGTGCCACCGGGACAGCGTGTTCAGCATGGGACGCAGCGTTTTTACATCCGAACGGTCTGAGAACACCTCCAAGCCGGTGATATATTCGCTGTTTACGGCAATCTGGACATTATATCCCGGCTTTAGCTGGCCGTTTCTCATGTGATCTTCCTTCATTCGCATGAAGGTGGCGTCTGTGTCGGTCTTGGCATAGCTGTTACGCCCCTGGCCCATGATGGAAAGCATTTCTTCGTACCTCTCCCACCGCTCCAGAAGCACCTTTTCGTCTCTCATTCCCGCTGAGCCTGTCCTTTACGCCGACCCTTGCCGCTGACAAACGCAATCTTACTGGCTTCCTCCTCCAGCATGGAGCGCACAGCCGCACAGGTGCTCAGTCCGGTCATGGATTTTAGCTTCTCCTTTACTCGGGCGAGCTGTTTCTCCACGTTTTTCCGCCACACAAAGCTATACCGCCCTGCTCGGCTTTCCAGCTTTGTGCCGTCTATGAACACCGTTTTGTGGTCTGTTTCACCCTCTTCCTCCAGCTTGCGGACAAACTGGTAGAACAGGCCCTCCACCGCTTCCCGGCAGCGGCCCGTGCGGAACCGGGCAAAGGTGCTGTGATCCGGCGCTTTGCCATCCTCCAGCAGCCATTTGAAGTCTATGCGGTACTGACAGGCCTCCTCCAATTTCCGGCTGGAGTAGATCCCGCACAGATACCCGTGTACCAATACCTTGAACAACATCCGTGGATCCGCCGCCGATTTTCTCCCTTTGGAAGAATACGCTTCGTACAGTTTCCCGTACTCCAGTTCCTCAAGCTGGGCGTTTAACAGACGAACGGGTGCGTTCTCCGGTATCATCATTTCCGAATTTGGTGCAAGTACCAGTTGACCGTTCCGCTGCCGCCATAAGAATAAATAGCAGGCAACCCCGCTATTCCAATATGGCTTTCCCTACAGCCGCATAAAATGGCCCCCTGATGCAGTACCCTTATTCTCCTGCATCAAAGGGCACCTATTATCTACTCTTGTCAACCCGGCAGAAATTACCCGCCGATAGGCATTTTGTCCTTTTCAGTGACGATGAATTCAGGCCGCTTTCCTTTTGAAAAGAGGGGTAACCATAGATCCATCAGCCTTCTTAAGTCCAATGCCAGTGACGATTGACAGCATGTCGAACACAAAACACAGCCAAATAAACGGCATATAGAAGAAATATTCATAAGGCGTAACACCTAATGTAGCCGTGATAAACGCTCCCGTATTTCCCCAAGGAATCAATGGGCAGACAACGGTGCCGCCATCCTCCATCATTCTGGAAAGATTCAGTCTGGAATACCCCATTTCATCCATAGCGTCCGCCGCCAATTCGCCTGTAACAGGCATCGTGACAAAATAGGAAGTTGTTGCCACAAGCAGGACCGGTTGCATAATGAGTGCCAATACCATAAACTGCTTAGGCGTCTTCGCAACCTTTTTGACCGCCTCAAATATGGCATTTACGCTGCCCGACGCTCTCATTGGCGCTGCAAAAATTGCCGCAGACAATATTAGGCCAATGGTATCCAGCATGCTCACAATGCCGCCCCGGTTTACCAGTGTGTTGACGATAGGAACGCCAGTCTCAATGGAAACGCCTTTACTCATCGCGTTAAGCATTTCTACCGGATCCGCACCCTGCGTCACAATACCGATAATAAAAGCGACAACAATTCCCGCTCCAAACGTAGGAATCGCGGGTTTTTTCATCAGGACCAACACCAGTACTACAATCGGAGGCAGCAGGGTTAAGAGACTTAAATTAAAGGAGGCGTCAAGCCCGGCGAGAATCTCATTATATTCCACACCAGATATCGTTCCACCCTTAAACTTGAAACCCAACACGAAAAACAGTACTAACGAAACGGACATCGCCGGAACAGTCGAATAGAACATATGCTTGACATGATCCAACAAATTCACTCTCGCGCACGAGGCCGCCAACACTGTGGAGTCAGACAGAGGAGACATTTTGTCGCCAAAAAACGATCCAACCACAATGGCGCCGGCAGTCATCTCTATAGGAATTCCCAGCCCCATGGCCACACCCAAAAGTGCTACGCCCAGAGTGGAAACAGTTCCCCAGGAAGTGCCCGTGCAAACTGACATCACGGAGCACAAAATACACGATAAGAACAAAAACTGCCCCGGAGCCAGCAGCTTCATTCCATAATAAGTCATGGTTGGAATTGTTCCGGACAAAATCCATGAAGCAACCATCATACCAATTACAATGAGCAAAACAATGGGCATTGCCGTCGATTTGATTCCCTCGGCAAATTTGCTCTCAACATCCTCCCACTTGAAGCCCCAAATCATGCAAATGATTCCACCGATTGCACCGGAAATCATCAAGGTAGTTTTCGTATCTACATTAAATACAATTTTGCAAACAACGATTACCAGCACTGCCGCAAACAAAAGGAGTAGTCCCTGTTTTGCAGTTACCTGCTCTCCCGCTTCTTTTTTGTTCATTTTGAATCCTCCTCCGTTTTTTTGAATCCGCACACTTCATTTGCGGTCGCTCGCAGTATCACCGATTTTTTGATATCTTTTTTAGAAATCAAAAAGCCTCATCACACAACACCGCAAATTTCGTACATCTGTCTACTACATTTCCCATCTCCCCTCCACGAGCATATTTTGAATCTTGCCGCACATGGTTTTTCAAACCGACATCTCGGTGGCCGCCTTTTTTCTGCCCACATTATTCTTTTGAAAAAACGAACTCTCCATTTACCATTGTCCTCAGTACAGCGACATCTTGGATCTTCTGCGCGGCAATTTGAAAAATGTCATCAGAGAGTACCACCAGATCCGCATATTTACCCACTTCAATCGTTCCTCTCTTGTTTTCCTCAAAAGTCAAATACGCGGCCTTTGACGTAAACAATGCCACAGCATCTTTTATATCAAGGCACTCCTGTGGACAGTGACATTCATGATTCTCCGAATGTATCCGCTGTCTCGTAACTGCGCAGAAAATATTCTCCAAAACGTTAAACGACTCAACCGGTGCGTCTGAGCCGCCGCCCGTGTGAATCCCCATGTCCTGCATGGTTTTCCACATATATGTATGCCGCGCACGCTCTTCGCCTAGACGGTCCGTGAGCATATCCAGATCCGAAGACAGAAAAACCGGCTGAATATACGCAATAATATCCGCGTCTCTTACTTTTTTCAGCAGATCATCATCTGTTATCTGAAAATGAACAATACCGTGGCGATGATCGTTTCTCGGGTTTTCCTTCAATGCCGCAATATACGCATCCGCCACTACATCCGCCGCCTTATCTCCGATTGCATGTACGGCAACCTGATACCCATTGTCGTGGGCAATTCTAACCATCTTATTCAGTTTTTCGCTGGAATGAGTCTGTGTACCCGTTTCCTTCGGACAATCCGCATAGGGTTCTTTCAGCAAAGCGGTTCGGCCGCCCAGAGAACCATCCAGCATGATTTTTATTACGTTCATCCTTAAAAAATCAGATGCAATGCGGTTTTTCCTATTAAACGCAATAAAGTCTTCCAAATCATTTACTTCCACGAACCCGCACTGTTCGCTAACCCGTACTTTCAACTCTCCCTCTTTTGCCATTTCTTGATAGCTTTCATAGATTACCTTCAGATTATCGCCCGGCAGGGAAATGAAATCATCCGTCCCTACCGCCGTAATTCCCTGGGACAACAGAGCTCTCTGCGCCATATCGATCAAATTCTTCATAATCGGCTTGGGAATCGGTGGCATAATTTTGTAGCAATACTTCACCGCGCTCTCTCTCAGGGCACCAGAATCCCAATCAATATTGTGCGCGTAGGCTTCTACCTCCGCCGAGGCTCTCAGCAACTCCAAGGCGGGTGAATTGAGCACCGCGATATGTCCGCATACTCTTACGATACAAATGGGAACACTGTTTGAAATTTCATCAAGATCATCTCTGGTAATCATTCTCCCCTCTTCAAAGAGTTCCTGATTCCAGCCTCGCCCAAAGGCCCATCTTTCCCGGGAAAATTCACCGGATTTTAGGTATTCCTTTCCCATCTCAATCACACATTTGATGGATGTGACGCCAAAAAGCCGAAGTATCGTTTGCAAATATGCGGAATTAATCATATGCATATGTGTATCTGTAAAAGCTGGCAGCACCGGTCTTCCTGCCATATCTATGACAGTCTTCGCGCAAGGCGGTGAATTCTCATCGGCCTGTCCCGTATAAACAATACGACCGCCGTGGATTCCGATCATCGTGTAACAGGTGTTTTTCTCATCCATCGCATACGCTTTGCAATTTTTCAGCAGCATATCAATGTGTGTCGTATTCATCCCAATTTCCACCCTTCGCTTTTATTCTATCAGTCTCTCCAAAGAGTACTTCTATGTGCCACCATACTTTTACGGTTATTACAGCCCTTTCACATCCAAATATTTCTAAATAATATCCAAAAAAATTAGCAGATAGACAGGTCTATATAGGTAAAAACATATTAAGGCGTGCCTAAAAAGCAGCTTATATTGTGCATTATTGATGAATTCATATTACTTATTGATTACCCCTTTGTCAAATATCATTTTACTTGATTTATATAAATTTTTCCTATATTATAAAAATATGAACTCATTTTATAGGGAGGTTGCACGATGAAGCTTCAGCAGCTGCGTTATTTTGAGGCGGCCTGCCGTCTGCACAGTATCTCTCGGGCCGCAGAATCTTTGCATGTGTCTCAGCCATCGGTTTCTATAGCAATCAGAGAACTTGAATGCGAATTTGGCGTACCCTTAACCGCCCGTCAATACCAAGGCTTCTCGCTGACAAAGGAGGGAGTTTTTTTTAAGGAAATGGCAGAAAGCCTGCTGCGTCACGCCGACAATGTTCAAGAGAAGATGCAGTCTCTGGGACACTCCCGGCGACCAGTTCACCTCGGTGTTCCACCAATGATCGGAACCTTGCTTCTGTCTCCGCTCTATCAAGCAATCGCGCATGAGTGTCCCGATCTACTTTTGGTCACGGAGGAATATGGCTCTAAAATCCTAATACAGGATTTACGAAGAAACATGTTGGATCTAGCGTTTGTCACTCATGAATCGGAACTGCCACCGGAGTTCTCGGTTACACCTCTTGCAAACATAGAAATTGTTTGGTGCGCCACACAATCCCATCCTCTTGCCGGTCTCACAGAGATATCTACAGAAAATCTGAAAGACGAACCGCTTGTGTTTTTTCATAAAAATTTTACAACACAGGAAAGTGTTGTACGCCAATTCAAAAACGCTGGAATAACTCCTCGTATTCTGCACACTACAGAACAGCTATCCACCGTACAAAGCCTGATCCGAAGCGGAATCGCCTCAGGTTTTTTGATGCGCCCCCTGGCGGAAATGATGTCCAATGTTGCCGCTATACCGCTTCGCCCATCCATTTCTCTGTGTGTCAGTCTGATCTGGAAACGCAGCCAAAAGCCTTTTCGAGATATGACTCAGCTCATAAAACTGTGTCAGGGCTGTTATCAGATGGAGCAGCGCACTGCAAAGATTTCTTTTGGGAGCATTTTCTAATGTTCTTTTGCTTGAGAAAGCGGATGGCGGGATATTTTTAGGGAAGCACTGATTCAATCAGCGCTTCCCTAACCCCCCAAAGTGTAACGCAATATAAAAAACTATTTAAATATAATCCGGGGCTTGAACAGGAAGGGTACTGTCCGCGCAGTACCTTTCCTGTTTTCATCGAATCCATTCTGATTATCTATGGAGTTTAACTATTCAACATATCCATGTTTGCAGCCCTCATTTTTATATTATAGTTATAATCTATGTTACTCAATAAAAATTATATTTGACGCAGCCACGATTATCCTTTAATGTTAAAACATATGAGTGGAGGATAATATCCCATGGAACTGGTTTTCAAAATCGGAACACGAATGCAGCCTCTGAAAATTCCGGACTCCTCTTTTTTGACTGCCCTGGAACCCAATAAGATTACCAACACGCTTACCGGCGAAGCAGCTGTACAGGACGCATTGAGACATCCAATCGGAACTCCTTCCCTGCGGAATATTCTCCATTCCGGCGAAACCGTTGCCATTGTAACCAGTGATATTACCCGCCCCATGCCCACTTGGGCAGTAATGCCTGTCTTGTTGGATGAACTCTATGCCGCCGGCATCCGGCGGCAGGATATCACCTTGGTTTTTGCCCTGGGCAGTCACCGAAACCATTCAGACGAAGAAAAGCGCCGCCTTGCAGGCGAACGTGCTTGGTCAGAAATCTCCTGTGTTGACTCAAATATCAACGACTGCGTCCACATCGGCATTACCAATCGCGGCACTCCGGTTGATATTGACCGCCGCGTGGCAAACGCAGATCGGCGCATTTGTCTCGGTAATATTGAGTACCACTATTTTGCCGGCTACTCTGGCGGCGCCAAAGCAATTATGCCCGGTGTATCTTCCCGCGCGGCGATCCAGGCAAATCACAGCCAGATGGTCGATCCCGCCGCTTGTGCCGGAAGAACCGTGGGGAATCCTGTACGGGAGGATATCGAGGAAGCTGCCACTATGGTGGGCGTGGATTTCATATTGAATGTAATTCTGGATGCCCACAAACAGATCATCAAAGCGGTGGCCGGCGATGCAATCGCGGCACATCGGGCGGGCTGCGCATTCTTGGACACACTGTATCGGATAGAAATTCCACAGCAGGCAGATATTGTGATTGCCTCCCAGGGCGGCGCTCCCAAGGATTTGAATTTGTACCAAACCCAGAAAGCTTTGGACAACGCCAAGTACGCAGTGAAGCCCGGCGGTGTTATCATTCTCATTGGGTCCTGTAAAGAAGGCCTCGGCGAACCGACCTTCGAGGAGTGGATAACCACAGCCCCCCACCCACAAGCGCTGATTGAACGTATTCAAAATGATTTTCGGTTAGGGGGACATAAAGCTGCCGCCATCGCTATGGTGTTGAAACGCGCGGACATTTATCTGGTATCTGATTTGGAGGACGCCCTTGTAGAGAAGCTGTTTATGCGGCCCTACCATACGGTTCAGGACGCATTTGATGCCGCCATGCGTCAACACGGACACAACGCCACCATTTTAGCCATGCCTTACGGCGGTTCCACACTACCGTGGATAAAACAGAACTGAAATTTCTCAAATACTGTTGTAAAAGAGAATATACTATGGATTACACAAAAGAATTCCTTCGTCTGCACTACCAGTGGAAGGGGAAGCTGGAATTGTTGTTCCGTGTCGCTGTAGATTCCAGAGATACACTGTTTCTGGCCTACACGCCTGGTGTCGCGGCCCCCCTGTCTTGGGATTCAGAAAGACGTAAATAAGAGTTATGATCTGACCCGCCGTTGGAACACAGCGGCGGTGGTTACTGATGGCTCCGCTGTGCTGGGACCAGATGATGTCGGCCCTGAGGCTGGTATGCCGGTCATGGAGGGCAAATGCGTTCTTTTCAAAGCTTTTGGTGATGTGGACGCTGTCCCGCTCTGTATCGGAAGCAAGGATGTGGACGGCATTGTCAAAGCAATGAGCGAGGTTTGGAAACCCTTTTGGGCTCCAAACCTCGCTCATTTTTATGGTCGCATTTTGCAACAGACCCATTTATTCCGTATAATATCTCTGATTCCTGCTCTTAGGCTTTTCCGGCATAGTCATGGCCAGCTGGCCGGATTCCAGCAGAAGTTTGACATAGTGCTGCATCACATAGAATACCGTTTTAACCCCCAGGTAATCGGCAATCTCTTTTCTGGTGCGGGGCGTTTTGCAGAAGGCCAGCAAGTCCGGGGCTTTCTCCCCTTCCTTCCTCTGCTCTGTCACCTCAGCTTTGCCGGTTCCGTTGTAGAAGGTCACCACAAATTCGTTGCGGCGGTTCTCAAATCTGGGCTCCGGCAGGCCGTACTCCGCCAGAGAGCGGCGGATAGTGGGGATGCCGGAGTAGCGGTTTTCCGCCCCGGTGAGCACCTCTGTCATAACCGCCAGGGCGGGGTTTCTCAGGTCTGGCCGGGCCACCCCCAGCTGCTCCACCGTCATCCGCCCATAGAGGCTGCCCGGGCTGTGGATCTCCAGGCGGTCGGTAAAGAAGTCGATCTGGATGGGGGTCCCCTCAGTATAGATGCTGTAGTCCCGATGGATCAGGGCATTGAGCACCGCCTCGCGGATGGCATCCATGGGATATTCCGTCCGGTCGGTGCGCTTGCCTGTCTCCTTGTCAATGATGGTGCGCACCTTCATATTCCGCTGGCAAAAGGCCAGGGCTTCCTCCGCCATGGCCGGAATGGTACCCTCGATCCGCTTGTTGTTCACAAACCGGGCCGAATCCTCCGCCGTGTCCCCAATTTGGGTGCCGGGCACCACAATGGCGGTGATTCCCAGCTGGGGGAAGTAACCCTGGGGGTACAAGGCAAAGTTGAGTACCGCCGCCAGGGTGGGTACTCCGTTCCGGGTGATATTGAGCATTTCATAGGCCTGTTCCTGGGTGAGCTGGGCAAATCCCGGGCGCTCCATCCGCCGCTGGAGCAGATAGGACTTCAGCTTGTCCCCGTCCATCATACTCAATGTCGCCCGCTCCACGGGCCGCTCGTCATCATGCTGATGCCTGCGGAAGGCTTCGTAGCTATACAGTTCATAGTCGGTCATAGGCAGGTCCGCATCTCTCACCCGGAGGAAGGAGCCTTTGATACGGCCCGCTCCCTGGTAGTAGCAGGGGCGCTCCGACAGGTCCAGGCCAGGAATCTCCGCCGCACAGACCCAGACCCCTTCCTGCCATTCCGCTAAGGTAAAGACCGCCCGCACCTTGGGCTCCATCTGATTACATTGCTCGGTAACTTTCTTCTGCAGGTCCTGGGGATCGTACACCCCCACCACCTGATAGCCGGCACTCTCATCCACCCCAAAGAGCAGAATGCCGCCGCTGTCCTGGTTGGAAAAGCTGGACAAAGTATCATAGAGGCGTTTGGGGCAATCCACATGAGCACTTTTCAGCTCCAAGGTTTGTGTTTCGGCCTTTTGTTTGCAAACACTTTTCGTTAGTTCCAGCAGTTCATTTGCTAACATTTTGCTCACCGCCTTAAAATAAGCAAAGCATTACAGTTTGATACGCTAATATTAGCGTATTTACTTTGCGAATTCAATCATATTTTGCAAAAAAGAAATATAATATTTGCTTATTGTAAGCAGATCCCTGATACGCATTTTCCAGCGTATCAGGGATCTGTCTTTTATCCGATACTGACAGTTATCGTCTTGTCGTGCCACTTCTTCGCAAAAAACCGCATCCCAATGGATTGACAGTAGGCTTTCGCCTCTTGTGCGGTAATGGAAAAGGAGAGGATTTCCTGGGGCTGCAATATGTATCGCTCCAGTTCCGTATCCTCCAGACACTCCACCTCATTGCTTTTTGCCCTGTGATACAAGGCAAATGCGATCTCGCTGGGTTTCAGGCGGCGCTGTACGGAGCTTGTTTGGCTGGAAAGATCCAGTGTCCAATTAAAGGTGTTATCATCTATCAGAAGTACCTGAAGAATGAATTGCTCCACCAATGCCTCCGGAACCACAGGAGCAGAGAGGTCAACCCACTGTTCCAGCGTGGCCCGTATCCGCTCCAGATCCAGAGCTGGATTGGCAGGCTGCTTCTGCATGGCATCCAGATCCTGAAGCTGCTCCCGAAGGCGCATTTCGGCTTCCTCCACCTTCTGGGTGTCCCGCAAAAATTCCTCTCTTGAGATATCCCCCAAAGCCCGCATGTCCCTCAGGCCCTCCCGTTTCTGTTCCAAACGGTTCAACTGTGACTGCAAGCCATCTCTGACCTGACTGGATTGTTTTTCCTCCTGTGCCATACAGTTCTGAATCATTTCACAGGCCAGGAGCACAGCTTCCTTCCGGTCCTTCCACACGGTCTGAAAGACCAGCTTTGCCATCAGATCAATCTGCCAGGCCGGAATACTCTTGCTTTGGCATACCCCAGAGGCATCCAGTCCGTTGCTCTCCAAATAGTGCGCACTGACGGTACGCTTCTGGCGATAGCACTCATATCCATAGGTCTTTGTCCCATCTGCGTTTTTATGCCACAGGAACCTGCGGAAAGAGGAACCGCAGCTGCATCTCAGTTTGGACGTCCATACAGACTGCGGCTCCTTCCTTCCGAATTTACGAGCTTTTCCGTCCGGGCCGCGCTGCTTCATGCTCTTTTTTTCTCGCAGCTGAGCGCATTGATTCCACAGTTCTTCTGGAACAATGGGCTCAAAGTCTCCTTTGCGATATTGTATCTCTTCTTCCCGATGGTTGATCCTCTTCTGAGTAAGGAAGCCGTCACTGTGGGATTTATTGTAGCCGATGTAACCCTTATAGGTAGCGTTGCGCAGAATCCGTCCAATGCGCTCCGCCTTCCAGGAGACCTGGCCATGGGCATTCTTGCAGCCCAAACGGGTCAGCTCGGCGCAGATCCGCTGATAGCCCATACCATGGGCGTACAGATCAAAGATTTTACGGACCACATAGGCTTGCTCCGGATGGATCACATAGGAGTTTCCCACCCGCTCGTAACCCAGAATATTGCCGGTACCATACAGCACACCCTTTTCCCGGCTGATCTGCTGTCCGGCCCGCACCCGCTCGGAGATCTTGCGGCTCTCCTCCTGGGCCAGGGTGGCCATGATGGTCAAACGCAGTTCCCCGTCTCCATCCATGGTCCAGATGTTGTCCTGGATAAAGTAGACCTCTATCCCCAGGTCTTTGAGCTCCCGGGTGACCGTCAGGGTGTCTACCGTATTTCGGGCAAACCGGCAGACCTCCCGTGTTACCACCAGGTCAAACTTACCCGCCTTGGCGTCTCTGCGCATTTGCATAAAGGCAGGCCGCTTTCGGGCGGCAGTGCCGGTAATGCCCTCGTCGTAATAGCGCGCCACCACAGACCAGTCCGGATGACGCTGAACCTCTGCCTCATACCAGGCCTGCTGGTTTTCAAATGCGGAAAGCTGCGCTTCGTGTTCTGTGGAGACACGTCCATAGATCGCTACGCGCCTTATGCGACTGCTGCCGCCCATTGTGTCACCTCCTTCCCTGGCCTATTCTGCGCTCAGGCGTACTTTTTCAGGATGTTTTCATAGGTGGGTCCGTTTAGGAGCCCCCTGGCATAGAGTGCGGCAACCAGCTTGATTGCCAGGTCTTTGGTCGTGATATCTCGACTTGACATACACATTTCCCTCCTGCTTTTACTGGTTCATCAACTTGCGGATGGTAATCATCTGATTCAGCTTGCAGTGCTCGGGGATAGGGCACCCAATAGGAGCCACTTCCGTAATGTGATCCAGCAGATACTCTTCCGCCTCATCAAAATCAAAAAATTTCTTGGTATAGACATGTCCGCGCAGATACCGCTTACATACGAGCGCATTTTCGTAGTCATCCGTGACAATACCCCCGTTATTGCCCACTGCCGCATAGTAGATCTTTTTCATTTTGTCTCCGTCTCCTTTCCTTGATCCGGGATCAGCCCAGCAGGGCCACTCCTACATAGCCATTCAGGTTCCTTCCGTCCCGCCGGACCCGCTTGGGCTCAGCGCGGCCGGCACAGAATGCATTAAACTGCTTAGAAAACGTGGATGTGTCCATAATGGGCGGTACGTTGCAGGATGCCCGAAAGGCGTTATATGCCTCCTGAAGATCCGCCGTAAAGACAAAGCCATCCGGCCGGAATTTGCAGCATTCGCGGACAAACCGCTCCATAAGTTCGTTTTCCGCCACATATCCGTTCATATCGCAAATACCTTGTACAACAGGAAAGCGGTAATTTCGTCTCCTCAGCTCCAGGTAGGCATCCAGGGCCTTCACCGCAATGGCGCTCCGTTCCGCCAGGAGCTTGTCCAGCAAATGTTTGTCCTGCTGCTCTTTGGGCACAGCATACCGGAAGGGGATGGTGATTAACCTGGCCCGGAAAGCGGGGTCATTATCTCCTGGCATCAAGGGGAAATTGCTGCCGAACAGCAGCTTACAGGTTGGCTTATAGGACTCTGACTGCCGGAACTTCTCCTCAATAGTGATGGTATCGTCTCCTGTCAGCATCTTGATGGTGCCGATAGCCTCCCGGCTGATTTTTGCTCTGGGCAGATCCATGCAGATGTTCAGGCGCTTTCCCCGCAGAGCACTGGTGGAAAACCGGTCCTTGAAGCGGTAGATATCCAGATGTGCAAGGGCCTCCGGATTGAAAAAGCTGCTCACCAGATTTCCAAAAACGCTCTTGCCGCTGTCCCCTACACCCTGCAAGACAAAGAATGCTTTTGCTGACATATCAAAGCTCAGTATGTAGCCAAGCACCTCCCAGATCAGTTGTTGGACAGCAGTATCTCCCCCTGAAACGCTGGCAATAAACCGCTCAAAATATGGACATATTTCCAATTCCGGTCTATACTCAAAGGGAAGATAGGATGTAAAAAAGTCATAGGGCGCCATGGGCGTAAAGGCGTGATTTTGCAAATTATAGACCCCATTCAGGAAAAACACCCTGTCCGGCCCTTCCGTTGTTTGGCTGGCGCAGATTCTCGGATTTTTCTTCAGCAAGTCCATGACATTGGTGATGATCCGCGGGTTTTTCCCGGCTGCCAGAAACGGTTCCAAGTATATAAACAGGCGTTTTTGCAGTTCCATATCGTCTACAGGACGAAATACGGCCCCCTCGCGCCAATAAATACACCCCTCGTAGTTGACCACCTGCGCCTGCTCCAACACCGAGGACATCAAATCGTAGATGCTGACCTCACCGTTTTCCTTTTTGGGGTGGAAGAAATTTTGAATGGATTGGACAAGGGGTCCCAACGAGAAGCCACCGACATACGAAGTGGATGCAGGCGTGGATTGTTGTGTGTTGTCTTTGGTCATGTCTCTCTTGATCTGGTCATTCATGTTTTGAAAATACTGGTCTAAGATGCCTCTCTCATGCTCAGGGCAGTTATTCAAAAGTGTGATAGGATTTCTTTGGGAAGCACTGTTCTGCTGCTCCTCATATGCCCGATGAATGATAGCTTCTGCCTTCCTTTTTAACTGTTCATCTTCCATGAAATAGTTAATGACATCATAAAAATCATATTGGTTATCTGCCATAACAAATCTCCTTTGCTTAAATCTTTATCTTATGGCGTTACCCGGGCCATGAAAGCGTTTGCAAACACACTCCTCTCGGCAGGTGATGCCTGCCTTAGCGAAGTGGCTGCATCATAGCACGTCCGGCATGGTCTGCATATTGACAATTTGCAAGATTCCATTTGCAAACACGAATACTTGATTGACCACACTTGATTAGTTTACGAAACAAAATATTTGCTTAGAAAGGAGTTTTATCATGGACAATTATAAAGATGAGAAGGCACTGGACTCTGAATTACTAAAGTCAATCAGCAAGTCAGATGAATTTGTAAAAAAAGCCGAACAGCAAGGTATATTTCAGTCTGAACTCCTGATAGATGTCAATAATATAACTTTCAGAGACGCTTACCGAAAGGGTGAATATCACTACATATTTTCTGAGGATATCGTTAACAGTCACGCAAAACGTCTGAAAGAATTATGTAAAGACACAAAGCAATCAGAGTTAGCTAAAATATGTAATATTAGTGACCAGGCAATGTCAAATATAGTAAATGGAAAAACCAAGGCAGTAAACATTGAGTATTGTAATGCGATCGCTACATATTTTGGATGTAGCGCCTTTTACATACTTGGACTAACAGACAATCCAACTGGAATTGTGACAGATACGGAACAATTTAATATTCCAATCACACTTTTTGATTCTCTTCCGACAATTGATATTACACGGGCAAGCATGTGGGCCAAGACTGACCCCAAACTTTTTGAGCTTATAGATAAACTGTTTCATGCAAACCCTGATGTACGTCAGTCTGTTTATACACTCTTAAAGCACGCTCTTAAATAATTCAAACGATTTGTGCAAGTTTTTTTAGCTTCTTACTTTATTAGACAAACTTGATAAATTCAATCGTTCATAATTCACTTTTGTTCCGCGTTCCGAATAAATCTGTATTCCAAAAATAGAATGGGCTGGCGCTGCCGCCCATTCTATTTTTTATTTCCCCTTTTGGCCTACAGATTTATTCGGCCCGCTTCACATTGGACAGACAATCACATAAGCTTCCCTCCATCATATAACCCCGATGTCCTGGAACCCGGAACGCAGTACACGGAACAAAGAACGTGGAACAGCCTACTTAACATGATATATAATTTATGATCCCATCCCCTTGCGCGCCCGATAGAGGGTGGCCTTCTTGATCCCGGTCAGTTCCTCGATCTCTGCCACCGTATGCTGCCCCGCCTCGTAGAGCTTCAGTGCCTGCCGGAGCTTATGGGGATCACAACGAGGGCGGCCGCCCTTCCTGCCTCTGGCCCGGGCGGCCTTCAGCCCCTCCTTAGTCCGCTCGGCAATTACATCCCGTTCAAACTGGGCCAGGGCTGACATCAGGGTAAAGAGCAGCTTTCCGGTAGGCGTGCTGGTGTCGATCTGTTCCTTCAAACTCACCAGCTGCACACCCTTTTCCTTCAGCAGCTCCACCAGTTCGATCAAATCTTTGGTGCTTCTACCCAGCCTGGACAGGGATTCCACCACCACAGTGTCTCCCTGGGCCACATGGGCCAGCAGCCTGTTCAGCTCCGGCCTGTCCCGCTTGGTTCCGGTCATCTTTTCCTGAAACGTTATCTCCACGCCATACTGCCGGAGCAGGTCTAGCTGCCGCTCCAGATTTTGGTCGGCAGTGGATACTCTGGCATAGCCGATTTTCTGATGGTTCATCACAGCCACTCCTGTCTCAAAAAGGGTTGGAAAACGCCACATAGATTTTAAAACGGCTTTTGGAACCAAAACAGAGACCGGAACGGGCTTCTGCGCCCAGCTCCGGCCCCTGTTCCAAAAACCTTCGTTTTTTCCACTTACAGCGGCAGGCAGAGGATCTCTTCGCCCAGATTCAGAAAGAGCTCCGGGTGGAGAAATCTCTGCTGGTACCGCTCCATCTGTTCCGCTGTCAGGCTGATAAAATCCTCGCTGTCCGGAGGAGCGCCGCAGAGGAAAAAGGTACCGCACACCACATCGTACAGGTTGCCCTCCGTGTCTCTCAGGGCCCGATTGGCAGGCAGGCCCATCAGCTTGCCCTCGTTGTTGCAGACCAAAGCCACCGATTCCTCAAAGGGGTACAGTACCTGTATGGTTCCACCCACTACCTTTTGCATGGACGACAATTTTCGCCTGATCTCACTTTGCCGTGGAGCTTTCCTAGGCTCCACAATCAATACCCGCATACCGTTTCACCTCTCAAAGATAGTCATAGCAATACAGAGCGTCCTCGATCTCATCGGTAGACCAACCCTCCAGCAGGAGCTGGTCGATCTGTTCCGCCGTATAGCCAAAAGAGGCCGCCACACTTTTCAGCTGCTCCAGATAGCGCGGTTCAGGCAGGCGGGTTGAAACCTGCCGCCAGCTTCTGTAATGGGGGTACAGAGTCCACCCCATCTCAAAATGATCTAGCTGAATTTCTCCCCTCCGGTTGATGCTCAGAATGTCACCACTATCAATCGATACTTTCTCCGCCTGTTCCCACCGCAGCCAGGTGCAAGCCACCGCTTCTCTCAGGATCGTCTCTGTGGAGGCATAGAGATAGAGTCCCAGCCGTGGGAAATGGAGCAGGCAGAATGGATTATCCCCCTTAATCACATACAAATCGTCCTGTTCATCCAACACTGTAAATACAAAAGAGCCCTCCACCGTTTCCGCCATCTGTCTGAGGCTGACCGGTGTGAGGGCTTTTTGCTGCTCAATGAGCTGCACTGCCACATAGCTGTCAGTCTCGATCCGGGTATGAGGGAGGCCGTGGCTTCTGCGCAGCGACAGATCATTGTAGAGGACGCCGTTATGGGCCAGGGCAAATCTGTTCCCCGGTACCTGTCCGGCAAAGGGATGGTTGTTGCGGTTGTGTGCGGCATTGCCCTGCGTGGTCAGGCGTGTGTGGCCCATCACCACCTGAGCATCATCCGGAATACGGAACTGAAGCCGGTGGGCAGGGCCGGGGCGCTTATAGATGCGCAGGCGGCCGGTGGAGTTGTAGGCGATGCCCGCGGCGTCGGTTCCCCTGGCCTCGCTCTCCGTGGCCAGGCAGGAGATTAACCTGGACTTCTGGCGGCCGGTCAGAGTATGGCGGCAGTCCATAAGGCCAAACAGACAGCACATCAGGCCTCCACCTCGCTCTCCACCGGCTCGTTCACATAAAGCCGCCGCTCCTTCAGGTACTGTACCAGTTCCGGATATTGATCCGTCTGGATACCGGAAACAAAAGTAGTCCAGGCCAGGGATTTCATCTCGTCATCGGATAAAAAAATCGCCGCATCGCAGATGCAGTTCAGCATCTCCAATGTGGCGAAAATCGTATTGGCTTTCAGCGTCCCACGGAACATCCGGAACTCTACGGTATCCGGATTTTGCAGATTGACACAGGTATAGCGGCCTCCATGGTAGCCCTTCTTGGCGTAGTCCAGGATCTCCATGGGCTGCTCCTTGTAGCCGTAGCGGGCCGCCCACCGCTCCAGTTGTCGGGGCGTCCGACGGGAAAACTTCAGCAGCTCCTCCCAGTGCTTTTCAAAGAAATAAAGTACTCTGGCGATGGCCAGATCCTGTTCCCAGCTCTCAGCACCAAAGGCATTCCGGCTCACATGAACATGCAGACCGCAGGTGTTGGCCCGGTGGCTGAGGTAGCCCAGAGATACCGCCTTCCCGCACAGCTTTGCCCAGGGCACATGGTGGAGTTGGTAGTCCAGGCTGGCCGGATGTGTCACCAGCTCCAGACCGTCATCCAGAGAGCCGTCGTGCTTGATGTACAAATACTCGCCCTCCTGGTTGCCCACTTCCAGAAGCGAGCGGGCGTGCTTTTTGAGTTCGCCCGCTCCGTCGATCTCCAGTTCCACACCGAAGAAGCGAGGGCCTGTCCCATAGAAAACAGGTTTGGGTTTGTAATAGTAGTCGTGAATAGGAGAGGCGTCGGACAGGGTGTGGAAGCAGTCTGAGCAGTACGGGGATTCGTCATAGTCGTCGTCCTCGGCGTAGTAAGCCTGGGATTCGTGGAGCAGCGTTCCACACCGGCAGCAGTTGGTGTAGTGATCATCGTAGCATCTCTGGCAGACGGGGACCTCGCTGCTGCCCGCGTTGTCCTCCTCCCAGATCCGCTCTCCGCAGTGGCGGCAGAGGAGCGTCCGCTCGTCCAGGCAGCGCGCGCAGAGTTCCAGACCATCAAATGGGTACAGATCTTCACCAGGGTGTGACTCTCCGCACAGGCCACAGGTTCTTTCTTCTTTCATGTCAATTACCTCCATGATTTTTACCCCCGATCGCCTCGGGGTCATTCATGGGGATAATATGTAATCAAGAATCATCGAATTTGCGGCTTGGTAACTTTTTATCACCTAACATAAAGGTAAAACCAATATAAGGAGGTTTTATTCTTTATGAGCACAATAAAAGAAGAGCTGATCGCTTTGCGAAAGGGTGAGAATCATCCTGAACGCTCCGGCGAATATTGGAATAAAGAAGAACGTCAGGCCCTGACCCGCGATTTCATGAACGGAACAGGAATCTCTGATATGGCCATCAAATACCAGAGAACGGAACTGGCGGTGGTACAGGAATTAAAAAATACCGATATGTTTGAAAACCAGTCCAGACGCAGGAGAAAAAACAGAAGCCACAGTACCGATCTATGCTGCTATTGTCCCACATGCACCATGAAGGATTGCCCGAACTGCGGAAAGGAGATTTGCCATGTTGAATCAGTATGATGATCTATTAACGACAGACGAGGCCTGCGAAGCACTGAAAATCGGAAAAAACGCACTTTACTCTCTCCTGAGGTCCGGGCAGCTGAAGGCCTTTCGGAATGGCCGGGTCTGGCGGATTCCCAAGGGCTCTCTGATCGAGTTCATTTGCGGCAAATCCAATTTAAATGCAACAATACGTCCCTGGATTTAAGAATCCAGGGACGTTCATCATTTGCGTTCTGTTTTCTGGCGATCCAGTACACCGACCATATAGGCCATGGCCAGCGCCTTGCTCTTTTCATCCATCGCACTCCAGAGCTCCAGGCATTTCTTCTGTTCATCCGTAAGTTTTACCCGTTCATCCTCACCGGAAAAAAACTGAGCCAGCGTAATACCCAGGCCATCACAAATTTTCATCAGCGAAGGAATAGAGGGTATGTTTGTCTTATGCAGCATGGTGCTCAGTGTGGAATAAGGGATTCCGGACGCTTTTGCCAGCCGATAATATGTCCAGGAACGGGATTTGCAAAGTTCCTGAATACGGGCTACCACATCAAACTCCTGCATGGGGCACCTCCTGGAATGGCTGCTTTTATTCTATCCAGGAGTACGGTTTTTCGTTAGATTATATATTGCGTATTATTTAATTGAAATTATATCGTCTTTACGTTATAATCATTTTAGCATATGGCGGAAAGGAAGATGATCGTATGCCTGCAAAAAAGGAAACATTGATTAAGCGATTCGAGTCAACTGCTGAAACTTATGAGAAAAAAGGAAAGCGAGAATGGGCATATGCAAAAAATGACATGGGCGGAGAACACTACGCCAAAGCCAGAGAGGCTTTTGAGCGCGCCAAACGAAACCGCGAAAAAGCTGAAAAACTTAAGCAGGAAGATTAAGAAAGGTGGTACGCCATGAGTTTGGGGGATATTGCAAAAAAAGCTGCTCAAGTCGGTGCCTGCGCAGCGAAAAGTGTTGCTGACTCAGCGAAGCAAAAAGTAGAACGCATCAACATGTACAAAGAACGTTATGATACCTTAGACGATGCAGCCCTGATAAAAAAGTTTAAAAGTTCCAGCGGTGAACAGAGAATGGCTTGCATCATGCTTCTGCGGGAACGGGGCTACGGTGAAAATATGTCTCAAGATTAGTTTTCTCTCTAAAAAATCCCCCTGATGCAGTTCAGTTCTTGCATCAGGGGGATTTTGCAGTTCTCATTAGATTGGGCATAGTTCAAATTTTGATGGCAACCTGGAGTGGCAAAGGGTAACCCTATTTGAAAGCTCATTCATTTGTAATGTAATGTGCCCCTCTGGTATTGCCTTGTTGAATCAGAGTCCCGTCTTCCGTCATTTTTTTCAAAAGCCGGTATGCCTGGGGTGGAGAGATATGGAGCAACGCAATAACATCTTTTCTGGAAATCGAGCCTTTTTGTCTGGCCAATTTCACAACCAGCTCGGGATACCGCAGTTGGTCAATATCCGTTTGGCGAACGTATTTGACTGGATCTTTATAGGATTTCGCACTTAAAATATAGGCCCTGCCCCGTCCGGTACCAATCGCCTCAATCAAACCCGTTTCGGTCAGATACTCAAGAGTCGCACGCATTTTAGATTCTGGAATATTGGCCTCTCTGCTGATTTCTACGGCTGTCATGCGGCGAGCCCGGCGCAGCAAATTCAGCGCAAGCAGTGCGTTCAGCGGGACTGGTACACCGGTTCGTTGCTGTTGCTCAGAAATCAGAGATACCATATGCTTGTCCGGCATTCCTCTGGGAATAAACAAGGTAACACTGGTAGAGGATGTTTCCGAATAATCGGGTAAATCGCGGCCATAACGCAAGGAACCCTCATAGATTCTATCCACACCGCGGCCGGATCGTTCCGCTAGTCCAATTCGTTTGAGCGCATCTGCCAATACAGGGTTTCGGCCGTGGGGTTCCACGTTCAAAATGTTTTGTATGGTGACTCCTTCAATAAAACCGCCGGGATTGGTAATCGTAAGACCATCCGCATCCATGCGAACCAGAACCCGCCCCAGCCTCGTGTAATCTCGGTGGGAAAAGGCGTTCACGATCGCTTCACGGACGGCGCGTTTATCAAACTCCGGAATAGAAATACGGAACATTCCCATTTCCATCTCCTGTTCCGGATTTCGAACATTCACAAAATCTAGAAGCTTTTCAATGGCAGATAAGAGTGGGAGATAGAAAGTCTCGTTTGTACTGACTTCCGTACCGTTCATCATCAAAAAAGCAGACTCTGCTGTGGGCATATATTCCCGCAGTTTCTCCTGCTTACCCAGCAAAAGCATACCGGCATAGGTGGGAACAAGCTGATCCTCTACAGTTACCACCAACTGCAGGGCTTTGTCCAACTCGTCGTCAGGCAGCTCCAACAGATATTTTTCGCCATTGTAAGACAAAATGATCTTTCTTAGGCGTTCGCGCTCCAATGGATCCAGATCCTGATAGCGTGCACCGGGAACGGGCTGTGCCGAAAAATCCAGCAGAGACAATTCACTCAATCGGGTATTGATTTCGAAAGGATACATGGGGACATTTTCGGGCGTTCCATCCGCCTTGATTCTCCGTCGCTGAATTTTTCCCACAGAGGATGCAATAATGCTTCGGCATTTAGGAACGTGAATTGCCAACACAGGTAATGTTTCTTCCAGCAGTTCCACGCGAACCGACACAGGTGGCACTGTTTTGTTGGCAATGTATGCAGCAAGCTGTGTATAATCTCGGTGGTCTTTATGAAGTCCCGTTACAGTTCCATCGTTTTCCACACCAAGGTAAATGGTGCCGCCAATGGTGTTTGCAAATGCTACAACAGCATCCACAATGTCGTTATCCGGCAATTTTTTAAGATCACTTTTGAATTCAATTTCCAATGTTTCACGCTGTGGAATTGCAGACTTCATATTACTTCTCACCTCTTTTATACCACGTTATCACACGCGTGTAATTTTGTCAACTCTTTTTTGCACGCGTGCAATAATGTGTAATAATTTTGTGCAAATATATCTGCTATATAATTATAGCCTGAAACATAAAACGAATCCCCCGGCTTTTGCAAACCAGGGGATTCGTTTTATGTTGATGTGCTTAAATCGGGAAACCTTTATTTCCTCGGATTTTTAATAGCGGCCTGAGCGGCAGCCAGACGAGCGATGGGCACACGGAAGGGGGAGCAGGACACATAGTCCAGACCCACGTTGTGGCAGAACTCCACGGAGGAGGGATCGCCACCGTGCTCGCCGCAGATACCCAGCTTCAGGTCGGGGCGGGTCTTGCGGCCCAGCTCAGCAGCCATCTTCACCAGCTTGCCTACGCCGTTCTGATCCAGACGGGCGAAGGGATCGCTCTCATAGATCTTGTTGGTGTAGTAGGCATCCAGGAACTTGCCGGCGTCGTCACGGGAGAAGCCGAAGGTCATCTGGGTCAGGTCGTTGGTACCGAAGGAGAAGAACTGAGCCTCCTTGGCGATCTCGTCAGCGGTGAGGGCAGCGCGGGGGATCTCGATCATGGTGCCTACCATGTAGGTCATGTCGCTGCCGGCGGCCTTGATGACGGCGTCAGCGGTCTCAGTGACGGTCTTCTTCACGAAGGCCAGCTCCTTGACCTCGCCCACCAGGGGGATCATGATCTCGGGCACGATCTTCCAGTCGGGGTGCTTGGCGTTGATGTTCAGAGCAGCCTTGATGACGGCGCGGGTCTGCATAGCAGCAATCTCAGGATAGGTGACAGCCAGACGGCAGCCGCGGTGACCCATCATGGGGTTGAACTCATGCAGGGAAGCGATGATAGCCTTGATGTCCTCCACGGTCTTGCCCATGTCCTTGGCCAGCAGCTCGATGTCGGCCTCCTCGGTGGGCACGAACTCGTGCAGCGGGGGATCCAGGAAACGGACGGTCATGGGACGGCCCTCCAGAGCCTCGTACATGGCCTCGAAGTCACCCTGCTGCATGGGCTCCAGCTTGGCCAGAGCCTTCTCGCGCTGCTCCACGGTGTCGGAGCAGATCATCTCACGGATAGCGGGGATACGGTCAGCCTCGAAGAACATGTGCTCGGTACGGCACAGGCCGATGCCCTGAGCGCCGAACTTCACGGCCTGAGCGGTATCGCGGGGGTTATCGGCGTTGGTGCGCACCTTCAGATCGCGGAACTCGTCGGCCCAAGCCATGATGCGGCCGAACTCGCCGGCGATGGAAGCGTCCACAGTGGGAATGGCCTCACCGTAGATGTTGCCGGTGGAGCCGTCCAGGCTCAGCCAGTCACCCTCGTGATAGACCTTGCCAGCCAGCTCGAACTTCTTGTTGGCCTCGTCCATCTTGATAGCGCCGCAGCCGGAAACACAGCAGGTGCCCATGCCGCGGGCCACAACGGCAGCGTGAGAGGTCATGCCGCCGCGGACGGTCAGGATGCCCTGAGAAGCCACCATGCCCTCGATATCCTCGGGGCTGGTCTCCAGACGAACCAGGACCACCTTCTCACCGCGGGCGGCCCACTCCTTGGCGTCGTCAGCGGAGAAGACGATCTTGCCGCAGGCAGCGCCGGGAGAGGCAGGCAGAGCGGTAGCCACGGGAGTGGCCTTCTTCAGAGCCTCGGGGTCGAACTGGGGATGCAGCAGAGTGTCCAGGTTGCGGGGGTCGATCATGGCCACAGCCTGCTTCTCGGTGATCATGCCCTCGTCCACCAGGTCGCAGGCGATCTTCAGAGCGGCGGCAGCGGTACGCTTGCCGTTACGGGTCTGCAGCATGTAGAGCTTGCCGTTCTCAACGGTGAACTCCATATCCTGCATGTCGTGATAGTGGTTCTCCAGAGTCTGGCAAACCTCCACGAACTGCTTGTAAGCCTCGGGGAACTTCTCCTCCATCTGGCTGATGGGCATGGGGGTGCGCACGCCGGCCACCACGTCCTCGCCCTGGGCGTTGGTCAGGAACTCGCCCATCAGCTTCTTCTCGCCGGTGGCGGGGTTACGGGTGAAAGCCACGCCGGTGCCGCAGTCATCGCCCATGTTACCAAAGGCCATGGACTGCACGTTGACGGCAGTGCCCCAGGAACCGGGGATGTCGTTCATGCGGCGATACACGATGGCGCGGGGGTTGTTCCAGGAACGGAACACGGCCTTGACAGCGCCCATCAGCTGCTCCTTGGGGTCGGCGGGGAAATCGGTGCCCACCTTCTCCTTGTACTCAGCCTTGAACTGCTCAGCCAGCTCCTTCAGGTCCTCAGCGGTGAGCTCCACGTCCTGAGTCACGCCGCGGTCGGCCTTCATCTTATCAATGAGCTCCTCAAAGTACTTCTTGCCCACTTCCATGACCACGTCGGAGTACATCTGGATGAACCGACGATAGCAGTCATAGGCCCAGCGGGGATTGCCGGACTTCTTGGCAATGACCTCCACAACCTGCTCGTTGAGGCCCAGGTTGAGGATGGTGTCCATCATGCCGGGCATGGAAGCACGGGCACCGGAACGGACAGAGACCAGCAGGGGGTTCTCCATATCACCGAACTTCTTGCCGGTGATCTCCTCCATCTTGGCGATATACTCCATGATCTGAGCCTGGATCTCGTCGTTGATCTTCTCGCCGTCCTCGTAGTACTGGGTGCAGGCTTCGGTGGTGATGGTGAAACCCTGGGGCACGGGCATGCCCAGGTTGGTCATCTCAGCCAGGTTGGCGCCCTTGCCGCCCAGCAGCTCGCGCATGGAACCGTTGCCTTCGGAGAACAAGTATACATACTTGTGAGCATTGCTCATTTTACATTCCTCCTAGTTTTCTTCGCGATTAAATGATATCAAATATGCTAACCGGTGCTATTATACCATCTTGTTCTGAGATTGCAAGCGATTCCCAATTTTTTTGTTTAAAAAAAGTGTGATTTTCACTTAATTTTTCTATACTTGCCGGTCAAATCTTTCTTTGGCCCCCATCGGCGCGCTTCAGGAAGATATCTCCAAAAATAATTGCCCCCGCCGCCTTGCTTTTTCCTGCCGCCCCCTGTATGATAACAATAATAAAGAGCCGGCAGCACACAGAGAAAACGACGTGAGCATGCGATAACACAGAACAGCGGTCAGGCTTTCCTGACCGCTGCCTCAGCATTAAGGAGGGTTTGGTTCCCATGTCCAAGCGCGATCCCGCATATATGGTGTCTCCGGCCAGTCCCCATGCATCTGCCGTTTTCCCCCGGGAGTTTCTGGAGACCGTCCTGGAATCCTCCTACGACGGCATCTATATCACGGACAGCGAAGCTACTACCATTATGGTCAATCGCAGCTATGAGGCTATCAGTGGCCTGAGCCGTCAGGAGCTTCTGGGAAAGAGCATGTGGGATCTGGTCAAAAAGCAGATCATTTCCCAGTCCGGCACCATCGCCGCCCTGGAGCGGCGGGAGCCGGTAACGCTGGAGCAGGTGTTTAAAACCGGTAAGCGGGCCATTATTACCAGTACCCCGATCTTTAATGAGAACAACCAGGTGGTCATGGTAGTCACCAATGTTCGAGACGTAACGGAGCTCTACACGTTAAAAGAAGAGCTGCTGAAAAGCCAGGATGAAAACCTCCAGTACCGCAGCGAGCTGGAAGACCTGCGCAGCAGGCTGCCTGAACCGGCTGCCATCGTGGCGATCTCCCCTGTCAGCAAGGATCTGATGCGTCTGGCCCATCGGGTAGCCGGGCTAGACGTCAATATTTTGTTAAAGGGAGAGACCGGTGTGGGAAAGCGGGACCTGGCCCGCTACATCGTCTCTAAGAGCCGCCGCCGCAAGGAGCCGTTTATGCAGATCGATTGCTCCTCCTATTCCGCCGACACGCTGGAGGGGCGGCTGTTCGGCTATGCCCCAGGCCAGCTGCCCAGCTGCCCTGCCGGACAGAAGGGGATCCTGGAGCTGACCGACGGCGGCACCGTCCTGCTGGAGGAGATCAGCGAGCTGCCCAGCGGGATTCAAATGCGGCTGTTCCAAATGCTGCAGGGACAAGGCGTCATGCGGATCGGTGCCCTGGATCCCGTCTATACCAATGTACGCGTCTTGGCCACCACCAGCCGGGACCTGGAAACTCTGGTGGAGCAGCGCGCTTTCCATCGGGAGCTGTTCTATAAGCTCAACACCCTTCCTATCACTGTGCCTCCTCTGCGGGAGCGGCGGGAGGACATCCCGGTATTGGTGGAAAACATGACTGCCCAAATCAACAAAAAATACCATCAAAAGAAAAAATTTTCTCAGGAAGCGCTGCTGGCGTTACAGAACTATGACTGGCCCGGAAACCTCCAGGAGCTTCAGAACGTGGTGGAGCGCACCATGATCGTGTGCAGCGGCGGCTGGATCGGTCCGGAGGACCTGCCTATCTCCTCGGCTTCCAGCTCCGTCCCGGTTCAGTCCGACTCTCAGGAGCACGTGGATCTGCGCCAGATGGTGAACGAAATGGAACTGCTGTATATCCGAAAGGCCTATCAGCGCTACGGCAATGTGCGGGACGCAGCCCGCAGTCTGAATCTGGACCCATCTACCTTTGTGCGCAAGCGAAAAAAGCTGGAGGAAAACGAGCGCGCACAGCTGTTGCAAAAATGAATCTTGTTTCATTTTTGCAACAGTCAGGTTTTGCATCTTTTTTTGCATAAACCCACTCATTTTTTCATTTTATCAAAAACAGAGACAAATCGGGCACCCCGTTGTTGCGTTTTCGCAACAACGGGGTGTTTTTTGCTTTTCTTTGACCTTTTTTACTAAAAAATAGCCAGTTTTTTACCCCAGTTTTTAGTCAATATATAAAAAATTTGCCCAAAAAACCCGTGCCAGAATTGTGGCAGTTGACAAAGATTTTAAAATCGCTTGATTTTTCTATGCACTTCCCATACACTTTGGTCGTGGACATCGGCAAACCGTTTTTTACAGAAACAGCCAGAATGAATCACATGCTGCATTGTATCAGGCCGTACCAGCACAGGTCTCCGGCCCCCCGTCGGTACGGTACAAATCATCTTAATCCGCAATTTCCGTCACGAAAAGGAGAGGACCCGCTATGAAACAGCTGTCTATCAAACCCGACATCTATAAGTACGACACCGCCAAAGCCTTTGCCGAGGCCTTTCAGCTGGGCAAGGGTGACCTGGTCATCACCAACGAGTACATCTACACCCCCTACTTTGGTCAGCTGGGTCTGGACTGTGACGTGATCTATCAGGAAAAATACGGTGCCGGCGAGCCTTCTGACGATATGGTGGAGGCCATGTACAAAGACATCAACGGCACTTACAAGCGCATTGTCGCCATCGGCGGCGGAACGGTGATCGATATTTCCAAGCTCTTCGCGCTGAAAAATGTCTCTCCCGTTCTGGATCTGTACGACGGCAAGCTGGAGGTCATCAAAGACAAGGAGCTGGTCCTGGTGCCCACCACATGCGGCACCGGCAGCGAGGTGACCAACATCGCCATCCTGGCACTGAACAGCCGTGGCACCAAGAAGGGCCTGGCTGTGGATCAGATGTACGCCGACAGCGCCGTTCTGGTGCCTGAACTGCTCCAGGGCCTCCCCTTCCGGTTCTTTGCCACCTCCAGCATCGACGCACTGGTCCACGCGGTGGAGTCCAGTCTGTCGCCCAAGGGCAACGACCTGACCCGTCTGTTCGGGTACAAGGCCATTGAGATGATCCTCACCGGCTACAAGAAGATCGCCGCCGAGGGTCCCGATGCCCGTATCCCCCTGCTGGACGACTTCCTCACCGCCTCCACCTACGCCGGTATTGCCTTCGGCAACGCGGGCTGTGCCGCGGTTCACGCTCTGAGCTACCCGCTGGGCGGCACCTTCCATGTGGCTCACGGCGAATCCAACTACGCCATGTTTACCGGTGTCATGAACAATTACATGGAGATCAAGCAGGACGGCGAGATTGCCAAGCTCAACGCCTTCATCGCCGACATCCTGGGCTGCGATGTGGCTCAGGTCTATCCCGAGCTGGAAAAGCTGCTCAACAATCTGATCCCCAAAAAGGCTCTGCATGAATACGGCATGACCGAGGCTCAGCTGTGGGAATTCACTGACTCCGTGCTGGAAAATCAGCAGCGGCTGCTGGCCAACAACTTCGTTCCCCTGGATCGGGACCGCATCTATAAAATTTACAAGGAACTGTACTGATCAGAGCATCGCCCTGACAACAACATAAATGCAAAAGGAAGAAGGTAAATTTACTATGGCACTCATGACCGGCGAACAGTACATCGAGAGTATCCGTAAGATCCCCATGGAGATCTACATGTTCGGCAAAAAGGTGGAAAACCCGGTGGACGATCCCATCCTCCGCCCCTCCCTGAACAGCGTGCGGATGACCTATGATCTGGCTCAGATGCCCGAGTATCAGGACCTGATGACCACCATCTCTCCCGAGACCGGCGAGCGGATCAACCGCTTCACCCACATCCACCGCTCCACCGAGGACCTGCGCAACAAGGTGAAGATGCAGCGCCTGCTGGGCCAGAAGACCGCGGCCTGCTTCCAGCGCTGCGTGGGCATGGACGCCTTCAACGCCGAGTACTCCACTACCTTTGAGATTGACAAGAAGTACGGCACCCACTATCATGAGAACTTCAAGAAGTTCATGCTGTACTGCCAGACCAACGACCTGACGGTAGACGGCGCCATGACCGACCCCAAGGGCGACCGCTCCAAGGCTCCCCATGAGCAGGCCGATCCCGACCTGTTCCTCCGCGTAGTGGAGCGCCGGGAGGACGGCGTTGTGGTGTGCGGTGCCAAGGCCCACCAGACCGGCATCATCACCAGCCACGAGGTCATCGTGATGCCCACCATCTCCATGGGCCCCGATGACAAGGACTACGCCATCTCCTTCGCGGTGCCTCTGGACACCAAGGGCCTGTACATGATCGTGGGCCGCCAGAGCTGCGACACTCGCAAGCTGGAGGGCAGCGAGATGGACGTGGGCAACAGCGAGTTCGGCGGCGTGGAGGCCCTCACCGTCTTCGACCACGTGTTCGTGCCCAACGACCGGATCTTCCTCAACGGCGAGACCGAGTTCGCCGGCATGCTGGTGGAGCGCTTCGCCGGCTATCACCGCCAGAGCTATGGCGGCTGTAAGGTTGGCGTGGGCGACGTGCTCATCGGCGCCGCCGCCGTGGCCGCCGACTACAACGGCGCTGCCAAGGCCAGCCATGTGAAGGATAAGCTCATTGAGATGACCCACCTGAACGAGACCCTGTACTGCTGCGGCATCGCCTGCTCCGCCGAGGGCTACCCCACCGAGAGCGGCAACTACATGATTGACCTGCTGCTGGCCAACGTCTGCAAGCAGAACGTCACCCGCTTCCCCTACGAAATCGTCCGTCTGGCCGAGGACATCGCCGGCGGCCTGATGGTCACCGCCCCCTCCGAGGCCGACTTCCGCGACAGCAAGCTGGGTCCCGTCATTGACAAGTACCTCAGGGGTGTCAACGCCGTCTCCACTGAGAACCGGCTGCGCATCCTGCGCCTCATTGAGAACCTGTCTCTGGGCACCGCCGCCGTCGGCTACCGTACCGAGTCCATGCACGGCGCCGGTTCTCCCCAGGCTCAGCGCATCATGATCTCCCGTCAGGGCAACCTGGCACAGAAGAAGGCTCTGGCCAAGGCCATCGCCCACATCAAGGAGTAATAGGATGTATCCGGGGGCGGCGGCAACGCCGCCCCCCTTTTCTCACGAAGGAGGTCCCCCATGGAGCAGAAGGTACAGATCGGTGTCCGCTACTGCGGCGGCTGCAATGCCCGGTTTGACCGGGTGGCTCTGGTCAAGCGGATCAGCAGTTTTTTCCCGGAGGCAGACTTCGTGACCGCTGTTTCCGGCGCAACCTATCCGGCCGTCCTGGTCGTGTGCGGCTGCCCCACCCGGTGCGCCAACACCAGCGATCTGGCTGTCCCGGCCAACCGTCTGATCTGGCTCAGCGGCTGGGAGGAGCTGCTCCCAGTCAAACAGAAGCTGGAAGACGCCCTGAAGGGGCAGCAGGCCATAAGCCTGACCCATGAAGAGGTGCTGAAGATCCTGCCCCATCGGGAACCCATGCTGTTTATTGACACCGTGAGTCATCTGGTGCCCGGGGAAACGATTACAGCCTCCTTCCTGGCCCGGCCGGATCTGCCCGCCTTTGCCGGGCATTTTCCCGGCACGCCTGTGCTGCCGGGTGTTTATACCATTGAGGCCGCGGCCCAGGCCGCGGATATTCTGATGATGACCACGGAACGTTATGCCGGAAAGCTCCCGCTGTTTATGGGCGTGCGGGATGCCGCTTTCCGCAAAAAGATCCTGCCGGGGGATACGCTGGAGATCCACGCGTTCCTTTTGGATGAAAAGGTCTCCCGGGCCATCGTTACCTGCCAGGGACAGGTGTTTACCGACGGAGTTCTGGCCGCAGACCTGGAGCTCCGGCTGGCCTTTCGCTAGGCAGGGACAGTTTGCCGCTACCCCCACCAAGTTAGGATAAAAGAGGTGTGACTCAAATGAATTGGAAGGAATATTATAAGCAGCACCTGATGAGCGCGGAAGAGGCCGTGGGCCATATCAAATCCGGCGACCGGGTGATCGTGGCCCACGCCTGCGGCGAGCCCAGCTACATCATTGACGCCATGGTAGCCAATGCCGCTGCCTATCGAAATGTGGAGATCGTCCACATGGTAGCCATGGGCAAGGGTGAGTACTGCAAGCCCGAATACGCTGACAATTTCCGCCACAACGCCTTTTTCGTGGGCGGCACCACCCGTGACGCCGTAGCCGAAGGGCGGGGTGACTTTACTCCCAGCTTCTTCTTTGAGATCCCCCGCCAGTTCAGTTCCACCATGCCGCTGGACGTAGCCATGGTCATGGTCACGCCTCCTGATGAAAACGGCATGTGTTCCCTGGGCGTGTCTGTGGACTACACCCTGGAGGCAGTGAAGCAGGCCAAGCTGGTCATCGCCCAGGTCAACCCCCAGATGCCCTGGACCGGTCCTCACAGCCTGGTGTCCGTAAAGGATTTGGACTGCATCGTAGAGCATGACGCACCCATTATCGAGCTTAAGCCCCCCAAGATCGGCGACATCGAGAAGGCTATCGGCGAGCACTGCGCCTCTCTGGTGCCCGACGGCGCTACCCTCCAGCTGGGCATCGGCGCCATTCCCGATGCGGTGCTTCTCTTCCTCAAGCACAAGAAGGATCTGGGCATCCACTCCGAGATGTTCTCTGACGGCGTAGTGGAGCTGGCCGAAGCCGGCGTCATCACCAACGCCAAGAAGACCCTGCATCCCGGCAAGTTCGTGGTGGCTTTCCTGATGGGCACCCGGCGGCTGTATGACTTCGTGGACCACAACCCCGATGTGGAGCTGCGGCCGGTGGACTATGTGAACAACCCCTTCGTCATTGCCCAGAACGACAATATGGTCTCCATCAACTCCTGCGTGCAGGTGGACCTGATGGGCCAGGTGGCCTCCGAGAGCATCGGTCCCAAGCAGATCTCCGGCGTAGGCGGCCAGGTGGACTTCGTCCGCGGCGCTTCCGCCAGCCGCGGCGGCGTGTCCATTATGGCTATGCCCTCCACCGTGAAGGGCAAGATCTCCAAGATCGTCCCCCTGCTGGACGAGGGCGCCGCCGTCACCACCAGCCGCAACGACGTGGACTATGTGGTCACCGAGTACGGCGTGGCCGCGCTGAAAGGCAGAACCCTCCGCCAGCGGGCCCGCAACCTTATCGAGATCGCCCACCCCGACTTCCGCGACGAGCTGAAGGCGGAGTACGAAAAGCGCTTCCATACCCCCTACGACGCCTGAACAATACGGAGCCGGCATGGCCTTTTGCGGCCATGCCGGCTTCCCCGCAGAGAAAGGAACTTATGAATCATGACCAATCTTGAAAAATATGACAAGCTGTTCCTGGCCGCCTTTAAGGTGGACCCGGAGACCCTGCCCACCCTGAAATACCGGGGCATCCCCCAGTGGGACTCCCTGGGCCACATGGATTTGATGGGGGACATGGAGGAGACCTTCGGTGTCAGTCTGAGCACGGTGGACGTGCTGGATTTCTCCTCCTATGAAAAGGGAAAAGAAATTTTGGCCAAGTACGGCGTGGAGTTTTGAGCCGTGGCGGAGCTTATACGGCTGGAAGACCCGCTGACCGGGGGAAACTGCTACATCCTGGGCTGTGAGGGCGGCGCGGTGGTCATCGATCCCAATCGGGCGGATGCTCCCATCGCCTGTCTGGAGGAGCACGGCTGGGCGGCCGAGCTGATCCTGCTCACCCATGAGCACTGTGACCACATGGGCGGTCTGGAGGAGCTGCGGCGGCGCTGGCCCCAGGCGGTGACCGCAGCCAGTGAAGCATGCAGCGCCGGGCTGGGAGACGAGGTGCAGAACATGTCCCGGTGGATGGAGGTCTATCTGGCCTTTCAGGGCAAGCGGGACGTGAGCTATCCCCCCTTCACCTGCCGGCCCGTTGACCTGACCTTTGCCCAGTCCTGGCAGCACACCTGGCGGGGCCATGCCATCCGCTGCGTCGCCCTGCCGGGCCATTCTCCGGGCAGCTGCGGGATCTTTTGGGATGAAGACATGTTTTTTTCCGGTGACTATCTCATTCCTGACAGTGAGGTGGTCCTCCGGCTGCCCCGGGGGAACGCCCAGGACTACGAGACCTATACCAAACCCTTTCTGGACAAGCTGCCTGCCGGGCTGCGCATCCTGCCCGGCCACGGCCTGCCCTACACCCGCACCGCAGGAGGTAAATGATCGTGAATCCAAACACGCTGTGGAGCTGCGGTCCCTATTCCCTCCCCAGGGAGGAGAAGCGGGCACTGTTCACCCAGGCGCTGACCGAGCTGACGGAGCACCACCGGCAGGCCTGCCCGGCCTACGGGCGGTTTCTGCAGGCCGTGGGCTGGCAGCCCGGCACGCCCTGCACGCCGGAGACCGTTCCCATGCTGCCGGTGTCCATCTTCAAGGAGCTGGAGCTGCGCAGTATCCCGGAGGAGGAGATTTTCAAGACAGTGACCTCCTCGGGGACCACCGGGCAGAAGGTCTCCCGAATCTGTCTGGACGCCCAGACCGCCGCCGACCAGCAAAAGGCACTGGCCAGCATCATGGCCGACCTGCTGGGCCCCGACCGTCTGCCCTACCTGGTGCTGGACAGCAAACGGGCCCTGCGGGACCGGGCCATGTTCTCCGCCCGGGGAGCGGGCATCCTGGGCTTTTCCGTGTTTGGCTCCCGGGCTTGCTACGCCCTGAACGATGAGATGGAACTGGATCTGCCCGGGGTTCAGGCCTTTCTGGAGCGGTATGAGGGCAAACCCATCTTCCTCTTTGGCTTTACCTTTATGATCTGGAAGCACGTGGTCCGGGCTCTGGAAGGGCGGGGTCAGCATCTCTCCATCCCTCGAGGCATCCTGGTCCACGGCGGCGGCTGGAAGAAGCTGACCCAAGAGGCGGTGTCCCCGGAGGAATTCAAGGCCCGGATCCATGCCGTCACGGGGATCTCCGTGGTGCGGAACTACTACGGCATGGCCGAGCAGACCGGCGGCATCTGCCTGGAATGTCCCTGCGGCCACCTGCACACCAGCACCTGGTCGGACATTCTGGTGCGCCGGGAATCCGATTACGGCCTGTGCGCCCCTGGTGAGCCGGGCGTGCTCCAGGTGCTCTCTCCCCTGCCCCACTCCTACCCCGGCCACTCCCTGCTGACCGAGGACCTGGGGGTGCTGCTGGGCGAGGACGACTGTCCCTGCGGACGGCAGGGGAAATATTTCCGGGTCCTGGGGCGGATCCCCCGGGCGGAGGTAAGGGGGTGCAGCGACACCTATGAGGGATGATGTGATCCTGCTGGCCGGATCAGAGGAAACCGAACGCACTCCTTGGCGGCCCTTTGACCCCAGGGTGCTGGACTTTCTGTCCGACCTGTCCAACCTGCTGCTGCGCACGCCGGAGTTCCGGCAGTGGGAAGAGGTGTGCGCCTTCGGCTTCTGGTGCCGGCGGGCCAGGCTGGAGCATATGGCCAGGCGGTACGCCGGCCCCACTCTGCGGCTGGGCGTGGGGCGGGTGTTCCACATCGCCCCCTCCAACGTGCCCACCATGTTTGCCTACACCGCCGCCCTGGGCCTGCTGGCAGGCAACTCCAACGTGGTGCGCCTGCCCGCCAGCCGCACGGAGGGGGCCCAGGCCCTGCTGAAGGCCCTGGACGGGATGCTCCATGACAGCACCCACCGGGACCTGCTCCCCCGGCTTTCTTTCATCCACTATCCCCGCGGGGAAGAAGCCACCGCCTTCTGGTCCGCCCAATGCGATGGCCGGGTGGTGTGGGGCGGAGACAAGACGGTGGCCTCCATGCGGGCCATCCCCACGCCTCCCCACGCGGTGGAGCTCTCCTTCCCCGACCGCTGGTCCCTGGCCCTGTTCAGCCAGGCCGCCCTGTCCCGGACGGAGGACGGGGAGCTAAATGAACTGGCCCGGCGGTTTTACAACGACACCTATGCCATGGATCAGAACGCCTGCTCCAGCCCTCAGCTGGTGCTGTGGCTGGCCGACGGCGGCACACCGGAGGTGCGGGAGCGCTGGTGGGAGGCTTTGGCCGCCGAGGCGGCCAGACGCTACCCCATAGGACCCTTCCAGTCCGCCCGCAAGCTGGAGCGGTTCACCATCCAGGCCATGACGGGCACCCCCGCCCTGACCGGACTGGCCAAATACGGGGGCAACCTGCTGTGGGTAGCCGATCTGGCCGCCCCGCCTGTGGGCCCGGACTACCCTAAGGGGGGCTTCGGCCTGTTTTATCAGTACTCTGTTTCGTCTCTGGAGGAGCTGCTCTCCATGCTGTCCCCCAAGGTGCAGACTCTGGTGTGCGGCGGGCTCTCTTCCCGGGAAACGGCACAATTCCTGGCGGAGCGTCAGGCCGCCGGGGTGGACCGGGTGGTGGTCCCCGGCCAGGCTCTGGAGCTGGATGCCATTTGGGACGGCAAGGATGTGATCGCCGCCCTTTCCAGGATCATAGGAGGCTGTGATGAAGCTCTTTCAACATGAGAAGGAACCCGAGCGTCTGCTGGCCTGGACGGAGGACGGCAGACGGTATACCCTGGGCGACCTGGACCGATGGGCCGGTCAGCTGGGGCAGGCCGTGGGCGGACACCGGCTGGTCTTCCTCCTGTGCCGGAACACCCCGGGCTGCCTGCTGTGCTACCTGTCCTGCCTGAAGACGGGGGCGGTGCCTCTGCTGCTGGACGCCGGTCTGGACCCGGACCTGCTGGACAGCCTCACCGCCCTGTATCACCCCGCCTTCCTCTGCGCCCCTGACGGCCTGGACCAGGCCCTGGGGGACCGGCTGGCCGGGCTGGAGCCGGTACTGCGGGTGGAGGATGCCACCCTCTACCGCCGGGAGGACCGGGAGGAGCCGGAGCTCCACCCCGACCTGGCCCTGCTGCTCACCACCTCAGGGAGCACAGGCAGTCCCAAGCTGGTGCGGCTGACGGGCAGAAACCTGGACGCCAACGCCCTTTCCATCGCCCAATATCTTCAGCTGGACGAGCACGAGCGGCCGGTGACCATGCTGCCCATGAACTACTCCTACGGCATGTCGGTCATCAACAGCCACCTGCTGGTAGGTGCCCCCATTTTTGTCACCGACCGCACCATTCTGGAGCGGGCCTTCTGGGAAAGCGTGGCGGCGGAGGGCATCACCTCCCTGGTGGGGGTGCCCTACACCTACCGGATGTACAAGCGGGTGGGCCTGATGGACATGGACCTGCCCGCCCTGACCTCCCTCACCCAGGCGGGTGGCAAGCTGCCCGAGGCCCTTCACCGGGAATTTGCCGCCTGGGCGGAGGCCACCGGCCGGCGCTTCTGCGTCATGTACGGCCAGACCGAAGCCGCCCCCCGGATGGGGTGGCTGCCCCCGGAGCAGGCGGCGGCCAAATGCGGCAGCATGGGCCTGCCCATCCCCGGCGGGGAATTTACCCTGCTGGACGCCGACGACAGGCCCATCGACGGCCCCGACCAGGTGGGAGAGCTGGTGTACCGGGGGGAGAACGTGGCCATGGGCTACGCCCGGTGCCCCGCCGACCTGCTGCTGGGGGACCAATGGCAGGGGGTGCTCCACACCGGTGACATGGCCCGGCGGGACGCCGACGGCTTCTACTACATCGCCGGCCGAAAAAAGCGGTTCATCAAGCTCTATGGCAGCCGGGTCAACCTGGACGAGGTAGAGCAGCTGCTTCTGGCCCGGTTCCCCCAGGCGGAATTCGCCTGCGTGGGGGAAGACGACCTGCTGCGGGTCTTTTACGCCGGCCCCGCCGGTCTGGAGGCGGAAGTGCAGGAGGGGCTGTGCGCCCAGCTTCACTTCCCCGCCAGAGCCTTTGTGGTCAAGCGGCTGGAGTCTATTCCCAAGACCCAGTCGGGCAAGATCCATTACGCGGCCCTGAACGACATCCCTCGGACCGGAGCGGACGGTCCCGCATAAGCATTTGAGAAACACCGCCATCCTGACGTTCCTCTGCATCCTTATCAGCCGGACACGCACCGGAGGCATCAATAAAACCTGGGAGGATCATTCCTCCCGGGTTTTTCTGTCTATTCAGCTGCAGCCATTTCCTCTCCCCCACCAGCGCTCCGGGCCCTGCTTTCCGTTGCCCCGGCGGGGGAAACATGGTATACTGAGGTACATCTTATGCAAAAGGAAGTCGGCTATGGATAAACTGGTGGTGGGCATTCTGGCCCACGTGGACGCAGGAAAGACCACCCTGACGGAGGGGCTGCTCTACACCTGCGGGCAGCTGAAAAAGCTGGGTCGGGTGGACCACGGAGACGCCTTTCTGGACACCGATCCCATGGAGAAGGAGCGGGGCATCACCATCTTCTCCAAACAGGCGGTGCTGCCCCTGGAGCGGTTGGAGCTCACCCTGCTGGACACCCCCGGCCACGTGGACTTCTCCGCCGAGATGGAGCGCACCCTGTCGGTGCTGGACTGCGCCATCCTGGTCATCAGCGGCAGCGACGGGGTACAGGGCCACACCCACACCCTGTGGAAGCTGCTGGAGCGGTATCAGGTGCCCGTCTTCCTGTTCATCAACAAAATGGACCTGGCGGGAGCGGACCGGGGGGCTCTGCTGGAGCAGCTGAAAGGTCAGCTGGACGAGGGGTGCGCCGACTTCGCCGACAAGCCCGCCCTGTATGAACAGGCGGCGTTGTGCGATGAGGGGCTGCTGGAGGACTATCTGGAAACCGGAGCCGTGCCCGGCGCCGCCCTCACCGCCCTCATCGCCCAGCGGAAGCTCTTCCCCTGCTGGTTCGGCTCAGCTTTAAAACTGGAGGGTGTGACAGAGTTCCTCCAGGGTCTGGAGGAGTACGCTCCCCGGCCGGTATACCCCACTGACTTCGGCGCCCGCATTTTCAAGATCTCCCGGGACGACCAGGGGGCCCGGCTGGCCTGGATGAAGATCACCGGCGGCAGCTTAAAGGTGAAAACGCTGCTGGAGGGACCGGGCTGGAGCGAGAAGGCCGACCAGCTGCGGATCTACTCCGGCCGGAAATTCCAACTGACAGAAGAGGCCCCGGCGGGGAGCGTCATTGCCGTCACCGGCCTGTCCGCCGCCGCGGCGGGTCAGGGCCTGGGCTTTGAGGCGGAAGGGGCTCCTCCCGCCCTGGAGCCGGTACTCACCTATCAGGTCATCCTACCCGATGGTCAGGACCCGGTGACCGCCATGCAGAAGCTCCGCCAGCTGGAGGAGGAGGACCCCCAGCTCCACCTGGTGTGGAACGAGCGACTGAGAGAGATCCACATCCAGCTGATGGGCGAGGTACAGCTGGAGATCTTACAGCGGCTCATCGCCCAGCGCTTCGCCATGGAGGTGTCCTTCGGCCAGGGGGGCATCGTGTACCGGGAGACCATCGCCGCCCCCGCCATCGGGGTGGGCCACTACGAGCCCCTGCGCCACTACGCTGAGGTCCACCTGCTTCTGGAACCGGGAGAGCCGGGCAGCGGCGTGGTGCTGGCCTCCGCCTGCCCGGAGGACGTACTGGACCGCAACTGGCAGCGGCTCATTCTCACCCACCTGGCCGAGCGAGCCCATCCGGGTGTGCTCACCGGCTCCCCCCTCACGGATGTAAAAATCACTCTGCTGGCGGGCCGGGCCCATCTGAAGCACACCGAGGGCGGCGACTTCCGGCAGGCCACCTACCGGGCGGTGCGCCAGGGCCTCATGGAGGCGGAAAATATTCTGCTGGAACCTTGGTATGCCTTCCGGCTGGAGGTGCCTTCTCCCCAGGTGGGGAGGGCTATGAGCGACATCCAGCGGATGGGAGGCCAGTGCGAGTCTCCGGAGACCGCCGGGGAGCTCACCGTTCTCACCGGGTCCGCCCCGGTGGCGGGCCTGCGGGACTACGGCCGGGAGGTGGCCGCCTACACCAGAGGGCTGGGGCGGCTGAGCTGCACCCTGAAGGGCTATTTCCCCTGCCATGACCAGCAGACCGTGGTGGAGGAACTGGGCTACGACCCGGAGCGGGACGTGGACAACCCCACCGGCTCGGTGTTCTGCGCCCACGGTGCGGGATACAACGTGAAGTGGGATCAGGTGAAGGAGATGGCCCACGTCTCCAGCGGCCTGACCCTGGACGCCCCTCAGGAGGAGGAGGTTTCCTCTCCCGCGCCCTCCCGCTCGCTGGACCGGGGCCTGTCTCTGGAACAGGACAAGGAGTTATTGGCTATTTTTGAGCGGACCTACGGCAAGGTGGAGCGCCGGGCCTTCACCCCGCCCCCCAAGCCCGCCCGCACCAGCCTGGATGACCGCAAATACAACGTCCAGACCCAGAACCGTGGGCCGGAGTACCTGCTGGTGGACGGATACAACATCATCTTCGCCTGGGACGAGCTGAAGGCGGTGGCCCAGACCAATCTGGATGCCGCCCGGCAGATGCTGATGGACCTGCTGAGCAATTACCAGGGGTTCAAAAAGAACGTGGTCATCCTGGTCTTTGATGCCTACAAAGTCCCCAGGAGTATACAGGACGTATATAAATATCACAATATTTACGTTGTGTATACAAAAGAAGCGGAAACCGCCGACACCTATATCGAGCGGGCCACCTACGAGATCGGAAAGCACCACCAGGTACGGGTAGCCACCTCCGACGGAGCAGAGCAGCTCATCATTCTGGGCCACGGTGCCCTGCGGCTGTCGGCCACCACCTTCAAGGCGGAGGTGGAGCAGGTGGGCGGTCAGATTGCCGCCCTGCTGAAGCAGATCAACAAGCCGGTCAAATCCCGGCCGGTGGAGGCCGCCATGAAGAAGGCACAGGAGGGAAACAAATGATCCCCATGCACATCATTGCCCGCATCCGCAGCGACTTCCCCACCAAGTTCGGTATCCCCCGGCAGAGCGGCCTGGTGGAGGAGCTGAAAGCCACCGTGGTTTTTGAGCCAGAGTACCGCAACCCGGACGCCCTGCGGGGGCTGGAGGAGTTTTCCCACCTGTGGCTGATCTGGCAGTTTTCCGAAGCGGTGCGAGACACCTGGTCCCCCACGGTGCGGCCCCCTCGCTTGGGGGGCAACACCCGCATGGGGGTGTTCGCCACCCGCTCTCCCTTCCGGCCCAATCCCATCGGCCTGTCCTGCGTCAAGCTGGTAGGTATCGAAAAGGACCCGGAGCTGGGCCATGTGCTGGTGGTGTCGGGGGCCGATCTCATGGACGGCACCCCCATTCTGGACGTAAAGCCCTATCTTCCCTACGCCGATGCCCATCCGGAGGCCCTGGGAGGCTTTACCGGCAATGTGGGAGGCAAGGTGCTGGAGGTGGAGTTCCCGGCGGAGCTTTTAGCGCAGGTGCCGGAGGACAAGCGGGATGCCCTGATTGGGGTGCTGTCCCGGGACCCCCGGCCCTCCTACCAGCACGATCCGGACCGGGTTTACGGCATGGCCTTCGCCGGGCTGGAGGTGCACTTCTCGGTGGACGGGGACGTACTTCACGTCCGGTCAGTGGAATAAACGGAACGGGCGGTCTTTCGGCCGCCCGTTTTTTATACGGCATGCAACAAATCCGCTCTCTCAGGGGTGTTAGGGGCAGAAAGGGGGAAGTGCCATGGGAGAGGACGCCGGTCTGCGGCAGGCAATGGAAACTTACGGGGACATGGTGTACCGCCTGGCCCTGGCTCAGACCCAGAGCAGCCACGACGCCGACGATGTGTTTCAGGAGGTCTTTCTCCGGTACCTCCGCTCCGCCCCGGTTTTTCGAGAGGAAGAGCACCGAAAAGCCTGGCTGCTGCGGGTGACGGTGAACTGCTGCAAAAAGCTCCACGGCTCTTTCTGGCGGAAGCACATGGTGGCCCTATCGGAGGCCATTCCCGCCCAGAATCAGGAGGAGGGGGAGCTGCTGGCACTGTTGGAGGGACTGCCGCCAAAATACCGGGCAGTGCTTCACCTCTATTACTACGAGGGCTATGACACCGGAGAGATCGCGGCTATTCTGGGCCGCAGCCCCAACACGGTCCGCAGTCAGCTTGCCCGGGGACGGGCTCTGCTGCGGGACGCATGGAAAGGAGCGGAAGAGTTATGACGGAACAGACCTATCGGGATCTCTTTGATCGGGCCGGTCCCAGCCGTGCCTTGGTGGAGGACACCCTGGCGGCGGCAGAACAAAAGCCTGCCCGGCGACGGGTACCAGCCCGGCGGCTGGCGGCGGCAGTACTCTGCCTGGCGGTGGTGCTGGGGGCAGTCAATTACCAGGCTCTAGCCGCCGGCGTGCAGTGGATGGTCCGCTATTTCACCGGGGTGGGCGCTTCCGGCGCACCGGTGATGGTGGTAGAGGAGGCCGACCAGTGGACCGAAGGGGACTGGCTGTGCCAGCTGGACGGGGTGAGTCAGGGGGACTACCTGCTGCTGGAGCTCTACCTGGTGAGCCCGGAGGAAGAGGCCAACCAGCTGGCCACCCGCAGCCTGCGGGTGTACGCCGACGGCGTCCTCCTGGAGCAGGGGGATCAGGTCTACTCCGAATGGATCCCCCATAAAGAGTCCGTGTGCCAGGGCCAACCGTGGGTTCCCCTCTCCGACCTGGATTGCGGGCCGGAGATGGTCTGGAAGGAGGAAGGCTACCAATCCAGAGTCCACATGCCCTTCCTCTACAAGCTGCCGGAGGAACCGGTAGAAGAGCTGACCTATGAGCTTCTGGACCTGGAGGGAGGCGGCTCCCGCACCGGAAGCCTGACTCTCACTCCGGTGGAGGCCCAGACCGCCTGGTCGGACAGCCGGACCTTTACCGAGGGGATGGTGACCGCCTTGGTCAGTGAGGACGGCCAGCAGCTGTCGGTGTACGCCCACCAGGAGGAGACCGAGGACGGCCTTTTGCTGACAGGCGCGACCCTCTTCCACCATCAGGTCACCTTCATCGGAGCCTCCGGAACCCGCTATTCCGACGCGGGAGAGGGCTTCCGCAGCTACACCTCCGGCCATGTGAACGTCCAACTGGCTGCCGCTCCGGATTGGGTGGAGGAGCCTATCGTGGCGGTGGAAATCGGGGCCATCCAGCTGGTCTATGAGCACGACACCTGGTGGGATGGTCTGGGAGGCGGCATGGTCCGCGCCCAGGATACCGCTACCTACGAAGACCTGAACTGGGTCATCTCCCTGGACTAACAGCATAAGGACCCGGGGCGGGGCGCTTCCGCGCCCGGCCCCTGCGTTTCCGTCAAAAGCCTCCGTCCATCACCGTCCAGGGGGCATCCGCGCCATCCCGGTGGAGGATATACATATAATCCTCATAGGTGCTGTTGGGCTCCAGGATCGCCTGGTTTTCGTCGGTGGTAAAGGTGGCAAACAGCACGATCCAGTTGTTCAGTTCCGCTTCACCCGCTTCCGGCCGGTACTGGACTGCCGCCTCATAGGAGCGCTGGGGATCATAGTCCATGCTCACCAGAGTACATCCCGTCAGATTGGCAAACTCCGCTTCCGCCGCCTCTTTGGCCTGGGCCACCTCCTCGTCGGAGTAGGTGTGGACAGGCATCTCGCTCTCCGCCGGAGCCGAGGGGCTGGCCTCCGGTACCGGGGAATTTACAGGATCCGGCCCGGAAGGGGCAGCACATCCCGCCAAAGCCAGAGCAAAAGTCAGGGCCAGGGCCGCCAGGCTCCATTTTATTCGGGTCATATTCCGATCATCCTTTCTCATCCGGGCAATCCGTTCACTGCCCTTCGCTCAGCTCATCCAACAGTGCCCGCAGCTCGGCGATATCTTCCTGGTCCAGCTGGTCGGCCTGGACCAGGGCGGCCACCATGTTTCGGGCAGAGCCGGCATACAGCTTGTCAATAAGCTTTTTGGTGCGGCTGCCCCGCACCTCCTCCCGGCTCACCAGAGGGGTATACCAGTACACCTGCCGCTTCTCCTGGCCCACCGCCCCCTTGGCGCACAGCCGCCGCAGCAGGGTCTTGGTGGTGTCCCCGTTTTTCTCCGAAAGAGCCTCCTTGATGTGTCCCAGGGTGCAGGGCTCCCCCGCGTCCCACAGGACCTCCATCACCTCCAGCTCTGCCTCGGTAATCTTTTCTTCCACGGTGTTCATACCAGTTTCCCTCCTCTCTTATACACTGGCATTCTCCCAGAGCTCCACCAGCATGTTATACAGGTCGGTCTCTCCCGACCCCTGATACCAGAAGTTCCAGGCGTCATCTATATAGTAATACACGATATTCCCGGGATAAAAAGTGAATCTTCCATGCGCATCCGCGCCGTATACCATAATGCCCTCGCCCTGGGCCTGACCGGAACCGCCCGGCGTCCAGTCCATGGACTCCACCGCCCTCTCCACCTGCGCCAGTTCCGCCAATACCCGGGCGTCTCCAAACTGGCTTACGATGGCCTGGGCCGGATCCAGCTTCCCTACCCGGTCGTGGAAATAGGAGGGAAGATCCGCCGCCTGTCCTTCCGCCCACAGGCCGGCCAGCTGGGCGTATAGCTCCTCATAGCCCTGGGTGCAGTGCCAGATTTGTGTCTTATAAACCCGTCCCTGGGGATAATAGACCACGTAAGGGAAGGCCCAGGACAGCTGGAGCTGCCCCTCGCCAATCAACCACACCTCCCAGCATCCGGCGGGCGGATCGGGCCGGCTCCCATCGTCCAGGGGATGCTCCGCCACCTCCTCCCAGGTGCAGGTCGCCAGCCATTCCTGGAGCTGGGGCAGCTCCGCCGGGCCGATGAACTCTATCCAGGGGCTGCTGCCCATGTCCTTAAAGCCGTAAAGCTCAACGTCGGAGTCGTACTGGAAGATCTGCTCCACGGCCTGAACGGGGTCTGCCGCCTTGGTCTCCTCCTCCCCTTTCCAGACCTGGCAGAACTCCGCCATCATCTGGTAGGGGCTCTTCTCATAGTCGTAGGCCCCCCGGTACCAGGAGGTTTCGCCCTCATGCTCCACCCCCACCAGGCCGTCCTGTTCCAGGAAGATGACCTTGCCGGTCTCTCCGGCGTCATACACCACCGCCGGGCCGCTGAGAGGGTCGGGGCTGGCCGCCGTCACCCACAGACGGTTCCAGAGCGTAATAGAATCTTCGGGGTCTGGCTCCACAGCCTCCACCTGAGTAGGCTGACCATCGGCATACACCCGGGTATCCACCGTCAATGGCTCGTAAATGATCCCGCTCAGTTTCCGATACCACAGATCCCAGGCGGGCTCTCCCTCCAGCCGGGTGAGCTGACCGGCGGTCACTCCGTCGTACCGGCCAGACAGCCAGTCCATGGCCGCCCCCTCCGGGGTGAGCAAGTCGGTATGCTGCCCATGGTCGGCTTCCTCCTGGAGCTGGGCGTAATAGTCCGCTATGGTCATGCCGGTGTCCCGGGGAATCACTGTAGCGCTCCCACCAAGCTGGTTGTTGAAATACCCTTCCACGCACCAGATACCCTCCGCACCCTGTTTGGCAGGCTGGGAGAGGAGCATGGTAACGGACTCGCTCCAGTCTGGGGTATGGTAGTTGATATAATAGTGCTGGCTATCCCACAGGGTACCGTCGGCGGTGAAATAGTCGCTGCTGGTAAAGGCCTCCAGGCCGTTGCGGGCGGTGAAGTCAGGCAAAGCCTCCTCCGGCAGCCGCCGGTTCAGCTCCTCCCAGATTTTCAGAGCTTCGGTCTGGTCGGCCTCCTCCGAGTAAAACCGCACGTCGGTGGGAAAGAGGTAGGCGTAATACCAGCCATCTCCCCGGGCAAAGAAGCTCCGGCCGCTGTTGTCCAGTCCCAGGCTCTGCTCAAAGGCCACCTGGTCATAGCGGACGATGGAAAAGAGCCACCCCATACCCTCAATACCGCCGCCGTCCCCGGCTTCATAGCTGCGCTTGTCATAGACGGAGAGGAAAATCTCCCCCTGTTCCGGGGTTTCCACCAGCAGATCTTCCGTCAGGTCGGCAGGCAGAGCCGCTATCAGGCCGTTGGACAGGTCGTAGAGAACCGGATCGGTCAACAGGGCATCCGGGTCGGGGGTCACGACCGGGTCAGACTCCGTCCCGGCGGAGGGGGTGGGCTGTGCCCCGAAAATGGCGGCGCACCCCGTCAGGACCAGGACTAGCACCAGGGTAAGGGCGGCGGCGGCCGGGCCTTTTTTTACCGGCTTCATCACCGCCGTCAGCCGTTCCTTCAGGTGTTCCTTCTCTTCGCACAGGGTCACGGCGGGTAAACCTCTGGGAGACTGCCCGGCCGCCATGGCCAGCAGGGTCTCCCCATAGTGCCGCCGTCCGGTAGCGTCCAGTTCCCTGGTCACCGCCTCGTCGCAGGACAGCTCGCAGGCCCGGTTCAGCTGGCGGCGCACCACCAGCATCAGGGGATTGAACCAGTGGAGGCTGGTGACCGCTGCGGCAAACCACTTGTAAAGCAGGTCATGCCGCCGGGCGTGGGTCAGCTCATGGGCCAGAATATCCCCCAGCCGGTCAGGCTCCACCCCCTGCGGCAGGATAATGGTGGGCCGGACCACCCCCAGCAGCATGGGCGTGGACACACAGGAACTGACGGTCAGGCCCACCCGGCCCTCCCGGTCCAGCCGCGCCAGCAGAGCTATGGCCTCCGTCGAAGGAGGCTCCCCGGTTCCCCTGACCAGCCGGGCAAACCGCCGGTAGCCTCGCACCTGCCGTCCCAGACAGAAGGCCGCTCCCAGGCCCCAGAGCGTCAGCCACAGTCCCGGGCTGGTGAGCAGCCCCCGCCAGTCAAAGGCAGGCTCGGTCGCCGGGCCCTCCGGCTGGGGCCGGGTCTCCGCCGTTCCTCCCTGCTGCCCGGATGGGGTTTGAGGCTGAGCGGGCTGGGCAGGATGTACCTCCGGCTGGGCGGGCTGGGTCACAGGCTGCTGGACCTCCGTCCGTGCCGGTTCCTCCGGCGCCTGGGCAGGCAGAGGGATCATAAACCCCACCGGCAGACACAGCCGCAGCAGCACCAGCAGCCACAGATAGTAAAACACTGTCTTGCTTTTGATCAGGGGACGGACCACCAGCAGCAGGCCGGTGAGCGCCGATCCCAATACCGTCAGCACCAGCAGGGTGCGCAGAAAGTCCGCCATGATGCTCCCTCCAAACAAATCAAGGTTGCAGTTGTACCCTTCGTATACTCAGGGTACAACTGTAACCTCTTTTTGTCAAGGCATATTTGGTTACAATACAGAAACGGTCCTTACATCTGGTCGTGGAAGGTGCGTTTAATGACCTCCAGCTGCTGCTCCCGGCTGAGGCGGGCAAAATTCACCGCGTAGCCGGAGACCCGGATGGTGAGGGTAGGGTACTGCTCGGGGTGCTCCATGGCGTCCACCAGCAGCTGCCGGTTCATCACATTCACGTTCAGGTGGTGGGCACCCTGGAGGAAGTAGCCGTCCAGGATGTGCACCAGGTTATCCACCCGCTCGCTCTCCGTCTTGCCCAGGGCGGCAGGCACGATGGAGAAGGTGTTGGACACGCCGTCCTGACACACCGCCCGGTAGGGGATCTTGGCCACCGAGTTGAGGGAGGCCAGGGCTCCGCTCTTGTCCCGACCGTGCATGGGGTTGGCGCCGGGGGCGAAGGGCTCTCCAGCCTTGCGCCCGTCGGGGGTGGCGCCGGTCTTTTTGCCGTACATCACGTTGGAGGTAATGGTGAGGGCGGAGAGGGTATGGATGGCGTTCCGGTACAGGGGGTGTTTTTTCAGCTCGGCGGAGAAGTAGGACACCAGCTCCACGGCAATGTCGTCCACCCGGTCGTCGTCGTTGCCGTACTTGGGGAAATCTCCTTCCACTTCAAAGTCCACAGCGATGCCCTCCTCATTGCGGATGGGCCGCACCTTGGCGAACTTGATGGTGGACAGGGAGTCGGCAGCGATGGACAGGCCCGCCACGCCGAAGGCGGCCAGCCGCTCCACCAGGGTGTCGTGGAGGGCCATCTGGCTGCTTTCATAGGCGTACTTGTCGTGCATGTAGTGGATGATGTTGATGGTGTCCACGTACAGTTCCGCCACGTAGGCGAGTACTTTTTTATAGTTGCCCAGCACCTTGGGGTAGTCCAGCACCTCGTCCATGTCGTGCTGGATGCCGGGGACAATGACGCCCCCCTTCTTCTCATCCACGCCGCCGTTGATGGCGTACAGCAGGCTCTTGGCCAGGTTGGCCCGGGCGCCGAAGAACTGCATCTGCTTGCCCACCGCCATGGCGGACACGCAGCAGGCGATGCAGTAGTCGTCCCCGTACATGGGGCGCATCAGCTCGTCGCTCTCGTACTGGATGGAGTCGGTGTCGATGCTCATTTTGGCGCAGTAGTCCTTGAAGCCCTGGGGCAGGTGAGGGCTCCACAGCACTGTCAGGTTGGGCTCGGGGGCGGTACCCAGGTTGGTGAGGGTGTGGAGCATGCGGAAGGAACTCTTGGTCACCAGGGTGCGGCCGTCCACCCCCATACCGCCGATGGACTCAGTGACCCAGGTGGGATCGCCGCCGAACAGTTCGTTGTACTCCGGGGTGCGCAGGTGGCGCACCAGCCGCAGCTTGATGACGAACTGGTCGATGAGCTCCTGGGCGCCCTCCTCGTCCAGCACGCCCCGCTCCAGATCCCGCTGGATGTAGATATCCAGGAAGGTGGACACCCGGCCTAGGGATGTGGCGGCGCCGTTGTTCTCCTTGATGCCCGCTAGGTAGGCCATGTACAGGTTCTGCACCGCCTCATGGGCGTTTTCCGCCGGGCGGGTAATGTCGCAGCCGTATTTGGCGGCCATGGAGGCCATCTCCCGCAGAGCTCGGATCTGCATCTGGACCTCCTCCCGCAGGCGGATGCGCTCGTCAGTCATAGGACCGTCGATCATGTCCAGGTCCTTTTCCTTCTCCTCAATGAGGAAGTCGGTGCCGTACAGGGGCACCCGGCGGTAGTCCCCCACGATGCGGCCCCGGCCATAGGCGTCGGGCAGGCCGGTGAGCAAGCCGGCGTGGCGGGCCAGGCGGGTGCGCTCCGGGTAGGCGTCAAACACGCCCTCGTTGTGGGTCTTGCGGTAGAGCCGGAAGTGGCGCTCGATTTCCGGATCCAGCTGGTAGCCGTACTGCTCCAGGGCGGAGGCGGCGTTGCGGATGCCGCCGAATGGGTTGACGATGCGCTTGAGAGGTGCGTCGGTCTGGAGGCCCACAATGACCTCGTTGTCCCGGTCGATGTAGCCAGGGGCAAAATTGTCGATGCCGGAGACGGCGTGGGTCTCCACATCGATGATCCCCTTTTTCACCTCTTCGATGATCAGGGCCTGGGCTTTTTTCCACACTTCCGCCGTTCTTGTGGATATTCCGGCCAGAAAATCCCCCTCACCCGAATACGGAGTGTAATTCTTCTGAATAAAATTACGGACATTCACCAAATGCCGCCACTCGCCGGTGCGAAAACCCTGCCAGGCGGTACAATTCACGTCGATGCTCATAAATACTCCTTTTCACAGCAAGTCTCATTCAATCTTCTGTTCCAGTCCGCCAGGGTCTTTCCCTCCAGGGGCGGCACCCCCTCCAGGGGATAGGGAATGCCCAGGGCGGCGTACTTGTGGACCCCCAGAGTGTGGTAGGGCAGCAGCTCCACCCGCCGGATGTGCCGGATGGTTTTCAGGTATCGCTCCAGCCCCTCCAGGTGGGACTCTTCGTCGGTGAGGCCGGGCACTGCCACATGGCGCACCCACAAGGGGATCTCCGCCCGCTGGGCCTGCTCCAGGAAGCGGTCAAAGGCCGCCATGGAGCGGCCGATGACCTGCCGGTACCCCTCCGGGTCCCAGTGCTTCACATCCAGCAGGATCAGGTCGGTGTGCCGTAAAATGGGGCCGTACTCCCCCAGTCCGCAGCCCGCCGTGTCCAGGCAGGTGTGGATACCCTCTTGCTGGCACAGGGCCAGGGTTTCAGCCAGAAAGTCCGGCTGCAGCAGGGGCTCGCCGCCGGAAAAGGTCACTCCGCCGGTGGTTCCGAAGTAGGGCTTGAACCGGAGCAGCTTTTCCACCAGCCCGCCGGGGGTGTACGCCTCCGCCGCCGGGTTTTCCACAGCCCAGGTGTCCGGGTTGTGGCAGTACTGGCAGCGCAGAGCGCAGCCCTGGAGAAAGACCACCGTCCGGATGCCCGGGCCGTCCACCAGGCCCATGGACTCCAGGGAGTGGACCCGCCCGCTCGTCATGTGGATATGCCTCCTTTGCAAAAAAAGAAAAGCCGACAGTCCGGGCTTTTCTCGCCCAGACGGTCGGCTTTTTCTTAATCATACTCCATGTGGTAGGCTCCACATTATCCGTCAGTCATATGATGTTCCTTTTATACCACGACCAACGACGCTTTGTCAAGCATGGCCGGACGAAGTCTGTACTTAGTAATTAGACGCAACGACCGCTCCGCCGCCCAGAAGGGTGGTGGTGTTGGCCACGGCCATGATGGTAATGAGCACCGCGCTGATGATGCCAAAGAGGTAGGGGTTCTTGGTACGCTTATACACCACACGGCTGAGAATGGGGGTCACAAACAGATAGACGATGGCAGGATAGAGCCAGATGCCGCTGATGCGCAGCCCCTCGGTGGCATACCACTTCAAAAGGCCGGTGCTGAAGAAGGTGCCGTACTGGATGGCCAGGAAGCCCAGCGCGCCCAGGATGTTGAACACCGCCAGGATCAAGATGTTGCCAAAGCCCTTCTTGCCGCCGATGGTATTGTAGTTGAAGCAATTGACCGCCACGGAATTGATGATGTAATAGACCAGGAACAAAGGTAGATAGCGCAGGGCAATGAGGACCTTGTCCGCATCAAAGGCCTTCAGAGTCAGGACCCACAGGCGGAAATCTGTCTTAAAGAAGTAGTCGGCGAAGAACAGGATCAGGAAAGCCAGGCCACACGCCAGCAGCGCCAGCAGGATGGTGCGCAGCAGCTTGCTTCCGCTCATGGTAATGCCGCGGGCAGCAGCGGAAAATCCGTGGCTCTTTCCGTAGGTAAAGGCATAGATGGCCAGAAGAATCAGGGCAAACACACCGGACAGGACACACCACACGCCCATGGTCAGCGGCCCGGTCTGGGGGAATACCGACGTGGTCTTGGAGTAAATATTCTGGATGGCCCACATATAGCTCACGCCGGAGAACACAGCGCAGCAGGCCAAGGAGAGCCAGAACCAGAGTTTGCCTCCGCCGTCCACGGCCAGGGGCTGCACCAGTTCTTTTTCCTTCAGCACGGCAAAGAACGGAACATCCAGCATCACCAAAACGAAGGAGAGCAGGAACAGGACGATTCCCACCAGTCCCACAAAGTCAAAGGCCGTCTTCACCTGCCAGACCTGGTCAGAGGCAGGCAGCGGGTTGGGCGCGCCCAGCGCGTCCTGGAAGAACTGTACGCCGTAGCCCACGCACTCACCGGAGAAATGCACCTGAGGATGGGTGCAGGTAGGCTGATAAATCACACGGAAGGCGTCTCCGCTCTCGTAATACTGACCGGGGACCACGTCGCCGTCTACACCGTCGGCGCCCTGGTTGAAGTTGACGAAATTCTTGGCGTCATTGGTGGACAGGAAGTCCCGGGGCGCCACGGTCTCACCGTTCTCCCCTTCCGTCCAGAAGAAGAACTCATCATATTTGTCCGCAATGATACCAACGCTTCTGTCACCGAAGTCCGCGCTGTGGTCATTGCCCAGATCGTCCACCCAGGTAGCCGCCTGGAACAGAACCGCGCTGATCAGGGGCTGCTCCCGCTCGTTGTCGATGGCCACCAGCATATTGCAGGAAGCGCCGCCGCTGGAATGGCCGGTAACGCCGATGCGGCTGGTATCCACATAGGGCAGCGTACTGGCCTGTACCACCGCTGCATCCACGCCTACGGCAGAGCTGTACAGGTCCTCCGCACCCGTGGCCTCGCTGTCGCCGTGGCCGTGCATATCCACCGCCAGCACCACATAACCTCTGCGGGCATATTCGATGGAGTAAAGGTCCTGCATCTCCTTATTGTTATACCAGCCCTCCACTGTAATGATGCATGGGGCCGGATTTTCCGCTGTGGCCGTATCCGGCCGGTACAGCTGTACGCTGACAGCATATCCGGAAGAGTCAATGAGCCGGAGTTCTTCCACATGGACGCTTCCAAAACCGCCCTGAATAGCCGAGGATATAATCATACTGATCAGGCACAGGCACAGGGATATTGCCAACAAGATAGCAGGCCATTTCCGCCTAACGCTGCGGTTTTCTTTTGACATGGTGGTGCTCCTCCCTTTTTCTTTCACATTTTGTATTTACAGTTCCGGAACGTACTCTGACACCAACACCCCCCAGCGCGCAAAAAGAGCATGACACCCTGGCTGGCAGTCATGCTCTCTCTCCATCACTCATGAGCTTTATTCTGTTAAATTCACATTAGCAAAGCCAACCCATCTTGTCAAGTACAAGTTTTATTTTTTGTGCATATTGCAACAAAACAGCAAGGCGTATTTTACATCCGGCGGAGTTGCCATCCCCTTGCATTTCCTATCACGCCCTGCTATGATAAAGATACACTGGTGCAGAGATGTTGAGATGCGCAGAGTGGTTCAGGCCGCTTTGCGCTTTTTCTTTGCGTCGGGCTGTTGGTTTGCATCTTGGAGGGACACAGTATGGATACCCATCAGCTTTTGGAGCTTCTGGACGCCGGGCCGGTGATCGCGGCAGTCAAGGACCCCGCCGGTCTGGCCCGGGCCCTGGACAGCGACGTATCAGTCCTCTTTCTTCTTTATGGCGACATCCTCACCATCCGGGACACGGTGGCCCGGGTACGGGAGGCAGGCAAGCGGGCCTTCGTCCACCTGGATCTGATCGAGGGTCTGTCCACCCGGGAGATCTCCGCCGACTTTATCGCCCGGAGCACCGCTGCCGACGGGGTGATCTCTACCAAGCCCGCCCTCACCCGCCGGGCCCGGGAGCTGGGTCTGGTAGCCATCCAGCGGATCTTTCTGCTGGACTCCATGGCCTTAAAAAGCGTAGAGCGCCACTTCTCCCAAGAGAGCGCCGATCTGGTGGAGGTCCTGCCGGGGCTGATGCCTAAGATTATCCGGCAGCTCTGCCGCACTACCGGCCGGCCTATCATCGCCGGCGGACTCATTACCGACAAGGAGGACGTGACCGGGGCCCTGGGGGCCGGAGCGGTGGCGGTATCCTCCACCAACCCCGCCGTCTGGAGCATGTAGCGGCGGACCAACTGCATAAGGATGTTTCCGGAGAGTGAGAGTGAAACAGCGCCAGCCCCTTGCCGGGGCGGTCCTGTTTTGCTCTTTTTTCTTTTTTAAGCAACGGTTTACGGGAGGTTTTGCTATGTACGACGTTCTCATCATCGGCTGCGGCATCGTGGGCGCGGCCACTGCCTTTGAGCTGTCCAAGTATCAGCTCAGGGTGGGGATCGTGGAGCGGGAAAACGATGTGGCCAACGGCACCACCAAGGCCAACTCCGCCATCATCCACGCCGGGTATGATCCCATCCCCGGCTCTCTTATGGCGCGCCTCAACGTCCGGGGCTCCGCCCTGGCCCGGGAGCTGTGTGCCCAGCTGGATGTGCCCTATCTGGCCTGCGGGTCCCTGGTGCTGGGCTTTTCCCCGGAGGACAATGCCCACCTGGAGGAGCTGTACCGCCGCGGCGTGCAGAACGGCGTGCCCGGCTTGGCCCTGCTGACAGGCGACCAGGCCCGGGCGCTGGAACCTAACCTCTCCCCCGCCGTCACTGCCGCCCTCCACGCCCCCTCCGCCGCCATCTGCTCCCCCTGGGAGTACTGCCTGGCCCTGGCGGAGACGGCAGTGCGCAACGGCGCGGAACTTCATCTGGAGGCCGCCGTCACCGGCCTGACCCCCACGGACACCGGCTGGCAAGTGGAGACCAACCGGGGCGTTTTGGAAGCCCGGTACGTAATCAACGCCGCCGGACTGGACGCCCAGGCCATCCATGAGATGGCCGCACCCCCCGCCTTTACCATCCACCCCTCCCGGGGTCAGTACTTCCTGCTGGACAAGAGCGAGGGAAACCGGGTGGGCCGGGTGATCTTCCAGTGCCCCAACGAGAAGGGTAAAGGGGTGCTGGTGGCTCCCACCGTTCACGGTAACCTGATCGTGGGCCCCAACGCCGAGCCGGTGGAGGGAAATGACACCTCCACCACCAGCTCCGGGCTGGCCTATGTGCGGGAAACCGCCCTGCGCTCGGTACCATCGGTAGAGTTCCGCTCCTCCATCCGCAACTTTGCCGGGGTGCGGTCAACCGCCGACACCGGAGACTTTATCATCCAGGAGGCCGCTCCTCACTTCCTGGACCTGGCAGGCATCTGCTCCCCTGGCCTGTCCGCCGCCCCCGCCATCGGGGAGTACGCCGTGGAGCTGCTGGGGCAAGCGGGTCTGGCCCTGGAACGGAAGGCGGACTTCACCGCCAGCCGGAAACGGATCCGGTTCCGGGAGCTGCCGCCGGAGGAAAAGGCCAAACTGGTGGCGAAGCATCCGGCCTACGGCCGGGTGATCTGCCGGTGCGAGACCGTCACCGAGGGGGAGATCCTGGACGCCCTGGCCAGTCCCATCCCGCCCCGGTCGGTAGACGGAGTGAAGCGCCGGGCAGGAGCCGGGCTGGGTCGCTGCCAGGGAGGCTTCTGTGGTCCCCGGGTGGTGGAGCTGCTGGCCCGGGAGCAGAAGCGCTCACCGGGTGACATCCCCCAGGACAAGGCCGGCTCCTGGCTGCTGGCCTGTGAGACGAAAGGAGGGGCACGCTGATGTATGACCTCATTGTGATCGGCGGCGGCCCGGCCGGTCTGGCCGGGGCCTGCGCCGCATGGGAGGCGGGTCTGCGCCGTATTCTCATCGTGGAGCGGGACAAGGAACTGGGTGGTATCCTCAACCAGTGCATCCACAACGGCTTCGGCCTGCACTATTTTAAAGAAGAGCTCACCGGCCCGGAGTACGCCGGGCGGTTTATCGAAATGCTCCGGGACACCGGGGTAGAGGTACGGCTGGACACCATGGTTCTGGAGGTCACCCCTGACCGGAAGGTCCACATGGTGGGCAAGGACACCGGCTACCGCATCGAGGAGGCCAGGAGCATCCTGCTGGCCATGGGCTGCCGGGAGCGGACCCGGGGTGCCATCGCCATCCCCGGCACCCGGCCCGCCGGCATCTTTACCGCCGGGGCCGCCCAGCGGTATGTAAATATGGAGGGCTGGCTCCCCGGCAGGCGGGTAGTCATCCTGGGCAGCGGCGATATCGGCCTCATCATGGCCCGGCGGATGACCCTGGAGGGAGCCAAGGTGCTGGCCTGCGTGGAGGTGATGCCCTACTCCGGCGGCCTGAACCGGAACATCGTCCAGTGCCTCCACGACTACGATATCCCCCTCTACCTCTCCCACACCGTCACCGACATCAGAGGCGTGGACCGGGTGGAACAGGTGGTGGTGTCCCAGGTGGACGACCGCCGCCAGCCCATTCCCGGCACCGAGATGGTATTCGACTGCGATACCCTGCTGCTCTCCGTGGGTCTGATCCCGGAGAACGATCTGACCCGGCAGGCGGGCATCAATATCGATCCCCGGACCAACGGAGCGGTAGTGTGGGAGAATATGGAGACCTCCCTGCCCGGCGTGTTCGCCTCGGGCAATGTGGCTCATGTCCACGATCTGGTGGACTTCGTCACCGCCGAGAGTCAGCGGGCGGGAAAGTCAGCCGCCCGGTACGTGCTGGAGGGGGAGGGCGAAACCGATTCTGCTCTGGAGATCGTCAACGGGGACGGGGTATCCTATACCGTCCCCCAGCACATCCGGCCGGGCCGGGTGGAAAAGGCCTGCGACCTGTTTTTCCGGGTAAACCGGGTGTGCGGCCCCAGCCGCATCAAGGTCACCTCCAACGGCGCACAGATCGCCGCCTTTTCCAGGGACTATCTGGCTCCCGGCGAAATGGAGCACATCCTGCTGCCCCGCAAGCTGCTGGACGGGGCCAGCGGCACCCTGACCGTATCCATTGAGGAGGTGGAGGCCAAATGAAAGAGCTGATCTGCATCGTCTGTCCCAAGGGCTGCCACCTGCAGGTGGATGAAGCGCATGACTACGCGGTCACTGGCAACAGCTGCCCTCGTGGAGCGGAGTACGGCAAGGCGGAGCTGACCCACCCCACTCGGGTGGTTACCTCCACCGTCCGCTGTGAGGGCGGGGCCTACCCCCGCTGCCCCGTCAAGACCAACGGTCCCATCCCCAAGGGGGAGATCTTTGCGGCCATGGCCCTGTTGGACGACATTACCCTCACCGCCCCCGTCCGGGTGGGCCAGGTAGTGGTGGAAAATGTCCGGGGCACCGGGGTGGATTTTGTGGCCACCCGGAATATGTAACGCGGAACGGAAGAGAGGGGCGCAGTATTATGGCCAATTACATTCTGGCCCTGGATCAGGGCACCACCAGCTCCCGAGCCATTCTCTTTGACCGGGAGCAGAACATCCTGGGCGTGGCCCAGAAGGAGTTCACCCAGCTCTACCCCAGGGAGGGCTGGGTGGAGCACGACCCCATGGAGATTTGGTCCTCCCAGTACGGGGTGATGATGGAGGTCATCGCCCAGTCAGGTGTGGAGCCGGCGGACATCGCCGCCATCGGCATCACCAACCAGCGGGAGACCACCATTCTGTGGGATAAGGAGACCGGCCGGCCCATCTACAACGCCATCGTTTGGCAGTGCCGCCGGACGGCGGACATGGTGGACAAGCTCCGCACTGATGGGCTGGAGGACCACATCCGTAAGACCACCGGTCTTATTCCAGACGCCTACTTCTCCGCCACCAAGATCGCCTGGATTCTGGACCACGTAGAGGGTGCCAGGGAGAAAGCCCGCCGGGGCGAGATCCTCTTCGGCACGGTAGACTGCTGGCTGCTGTGGAAGCTCACCGGCGGGGCGGTCCACGCCACTGACGTGACCAACGCCTCCCGCACCATGCTCTACGACATCAAGAAGCTGGACTGGGACGACGCTCTGCTGGAAGCCCTGGACATTCCCCGGGCCATGCTGCCAAAGGTGTGCTCCTCCAGTGAGATCTACGGCTACACCGATATCCAGGGGGCGCAGATCCCCATCGCCGGCATCGCCGGGGACCAGCAGGCGGCCCTGTTCGGCCAGGGCTGCTTCTCTCCCGGGGACGCCAAGAACACCTACGGTACCGGCTGCTTCCTGCTGATGAACACCGGGGAAAAGCCTTGCGACAGCGCCAACGGCCTGCTGACCACCATCGCGGTGGGGCTGGGCGGCAAGGTGCAGTACGCCCTGGAGGGCTCTGTGTTCGTAGGCGGCGCGGTGATCCAGTGGCTGCGGGACGAGATGCGCTTCTTCACCGACAGCCGGGACGCGGAGTACTACGCCCAAAAGGTGCCCGACAACGGCGGGGTCTATCTGGTGCCCGCCTTCACCGGCCTGGGCGCCCCCTACTGGGACATGTACGCCCGAGGGGTGCTGGTAGGCCTGACCCGTGGCACCAAGCGGGAGCACATCATCCGGGCGGCCCAGGAATCCATCGCCTATCAGGTGGCCGACCTGGTCCACGCCATGGAGGGAGACACCGGCGTGCCCCTCACCCAGCTGAAGGCCGACGGCGGCGCCAGCCGGGACGTGTTCTTGATGCAGTTCCAGGCGGACATCCTGGACCGTCAGGTCCTCCGTCCCGCCATTCGGGAGACCACCGCCCTGGGGGCCGCCTATCTGGCGGGCTTGGCAACCGGGGTGTGGAAAGACCGGTCAGAGCTCTCCCGCCTGTGGCGGTGTGACACCACCTTTGCCCCGGCCATGGACTCCGGCAGCCGGGAAAAGCTGCTGGCAGACTGGCACCGGGCGGTGGGCCGCTGCCGGGGCTGGATTTGCTAAAAAAAGAAAGCCTGAGCGGACGCCACAAGGCGCCTGCTCAGGCTTTTTCTCTGCTTCAACCATAGAGGAGCCGCTCCAGCATGCCGATCTGCTCACTCAGGTCCATGCACCGTTCCATCCAGTACTCAAAGTTCACACTGTTGAAATCTTCCGGCATCTGCTCATAGATCCGCTCCAACCTTCGCCTGAGCTCCACCATCCACGCCACAGCGTAGCGTCTTTCATCTCCCTCCGGCGGACCAGGCTGCTGAGGGAGGGACTCGCTCTGGACCATAACCATCTCCGGCCGGAGCTGCGGATAGAACAGCTTCAGGTAACAAGTCAGTTCCGGCCATCCACCGGCAGGAATCTCCAGCTGCAAATCCTCAAGGCTTAGCTTGTCCGGCGGCAGCTGGAAGACTGAAGCATCCCGGTCCGGGTCCGGCTGGCTGATACCCAGGCAGCAGGCCATCAGGCTGGCAGACAGCTCGTAACTGCCTGGCGCGGTACAGATATTGTGGACCTTGGCGTACCGAGCCAGGTCCCACAGGGCTACCAGGCGCTGCAAAAGGACCGGGTCCTCCTCCACGGCGGCCAGCTCCCCGCACAGGCGGGGCGCCAGCCGGTCTGCCTGGTCCGGATACTGCTGCCGGAGGCCGTCCAAAGCCAGGGCCTTCAAACGGCTGGCAGTCTGGCTCCGGTCCAGGGTCTGGTCACGGAACTGATAGGTAGTATTCATGTTGCATTCCATCCTTTCTGTCAGTCAGTTTACGCCTTCCGGCCGGGGCAGGCCGGAAAAGTCGGTGAGAATCTGGTCGGCCAGGCCGAACTCCACCGCCTCGCGGGCGTTGAAGGTGGTCTCCTGCTCCGTCTTTTCCAGAATCTCTTCCACCGTCCGGCCGGTACGGTTGGACAGGATATGTGCCATTTCGGTGCGGATGCGCAGGAGAGAGTCGGCACAGTCCTTAATTTTCATGGTGCTGCCGCTGACCTGCTGCACCAGGGGGTCATGAATCATGACCTGGCCGTGAGGCAGGATGCAGCGGGTATCTCCCGCAGCGAAGAGGAGGGCAGCCATGCTGCTGGCGTTGCCTACGCACACAGTGCGGATGGGACAGCCCAGCAGCTTCATGGCGTCGTAGATGGCAAAGCCGCTGTTTACCTCCCCGCCGGGACTATGGATGTACAGGGTGATTTCCTGGTCCGACTGGGTGCTCAGGTAGAGCAACTGGAGAATGAGGCTGTCGGCCTGCTCCGGGGTGATGGCCCCGAAGCAGAGCACAGCTCGCCGCTGCATCAGGCTGTCCTCGATGCGGCAGCTGGAGTAGCCGTAGCTGGTCTCCATGAGAATGTTGGGCATATTCATACGTTACCGTCCTTTCCGGGGATTTTTCCCCTCTCGTTGTTTTTTCTTTCTTCCATTCGGGCAAAGGGCATAAACAGCAGGCACGCCAGTGCGCTGGCCAGCTCATTTCTGTCAACCAGCGTCCCGCGGGTCTCTATGGGGTCTATATTCCACCGGACCCACACCAGGGACGGATCGGGTTCGGCTATGTCTCCGACCCCGGCGTCGGACTGGCAGTTGTCCGCGTGGAGCAGCCGGTAGGCATTCCCCAGCAGGCAGATAAGGTCCACGTTCCAGTCCAGTTCGTCCAAATCCGACCAAATTTCGGAGAAGGTCTCCTGACAGGCATGGCGCATCTGCAGACCGGTGGTGCGCTGGACCGCCTGGCAATATTCGTTCAGGGTCATATTCCAGGCCTGCAGCAGCGGATTTTCTTCTGGAATCCAGAAGGGCCGGTCGGGCGGATTGCTCCGCAGTCCGGTCTTCTGACCGGACCCTTCCAGGCGCCGCTCCAGAGAGAGCGGGATCATCTGCTTCCCCAATAGACTGCACCTCCATCGTTGCGTTTTACCATACGGGAGTCGATATCCAGCAGCGGAGCCAGGAGCAGCCACATATTCTGCTGCCACTGCCGCCAGCGCTCGGTCTTTCGCCCTCTCCAGAGCAGGGCGGCGGCCTGGCCGAAGGTCATGTCTTCCGTGATCTCCGGCAGGGTCCGGCGCAGCTGCTCCAGGCGCTCCGGATATTCCCCGAACCACTGGGACAGGGGAAAGCCGCTGATGCGGGCCAGCTTGGCGTCAACTACCCTGTTGTCGCTGACCAGGCCGCCTTTCAGCCGGGCCAGCCGCAAGTCTAAGGGCGGCCGGGCTCTGAATTCTTCTTTACACTGCTTGCTCATAGGGCACACTCCTTTCGTCTGCTTGTTCGGCGGCTGCCCGCCGGGACTGGGCCGCCCGCCAGAGCGGGTGGTCCTCCGGCAGGAACTTGCCGCACCGGCGGGGCGGTCTGCCCCGGGTGAGCACCACCGCGTCTTCGTGGGACATGTTGAGCACGGACTGCACGGTCCGGTTCATACGGACGCTCATTTCCTGGGCCGTCTGGAGGTCCAGGCCGCCCAGATAGAGCCAGTTGTCGCAGTTGTTGATGATGGTCTGGCTCTTCGCCCGGCCATAGAGGCTCTCCAGCTGGGACAGGCTCTGGATGACCAGGCTCACCGACAGCTCCCGGGACCGAATGACGGAAATCAGGCTGTCGAAATTGGGTATGATGGTATTCGTGGCGAAGTCATCCAGAATGAAGCGCACCGGCACGGGCAGCCGGGAGCCAGACGACCGGTCGGCCAGGGCCACCAGCTTCTGGAATGCCTGGGCGTAGAACAGGTTGACCAGGGGATCGCTGGAGCGGTCGGTGTCGCTAACGGTGAGGAATACGGCGGTCTTCCGCATGCCGATGCCCTCCAGGCTGACCTGCCGCTGATTGGAAAACATCCGGCTCACCGCGTCGTAGCTGAGGGGAAGCAGGTGCCGGTCCAGGAAGGCCCGGATACAGGCGTCGGTCCGATTGGCGGAACGGGTGGTCATCATGCTGCGGTAGCGAGACACGGCGAAGCAGTCCGGCTTCAGCTCGCTCAGCTCCCGGAACAGCTGGTCCAGGGTGATGCTGCCAATCAGGCCACTGAGCCTGCATACCGAGCTCAGGTTGCGCTCCTGGACCGGCAGGCACTCCAGCACATAGCCCACCAGGGCCTGGAGGTAAATCTGGGCCGACTGGTCCCAGAAGGGGTCGTCCCTGGTGAGTACCGGCGCGATGACAGCGGACAGGGCGATGATATCCTGTTCGTTGTACTGCCCGCGTCGGCGGTCGTACCGGATGGCCGCCAGAGGGTTATAGCCCCAGGTGTTCCGGTCCATCCGGGCAAAGTTTAGCTCTATGACCTGGTAGCCTCTAGACTCCAGATAGGGCTGGAACTGCCGGCAGAGGTTGCCCTTGGTGTCAGTGACCACCAGACTGCCTTCGGCCTGAAGGATATTGGGAATCACATAGCCCCGGGTCTTCCCGGCCCCTGACGGGCCGATAATCAGGTCGTTGTTGTTGTTCCCGGTGACCCGGGTATTATTGTCGATGTATACGTCCTTGGCCAGAATACGGGTGGAATTGCGTTCCATACAAATCATCTCCTTTTCTGAATCGGTGGTTTCGGCCTCAAAAGGGCAGCTCGCCATCTTCACTCTGTTCGCTGCGGGCATCCCGATCGTCAGCGGTTCGCCTGCTCTCCATGAAGTCGATACTCTTAGTGAGCAGGCTGAGCCTGTACTGGCGCTCTCCGCTGACATCGGTGTAAATACTGCTGCTGAGGGAATATCGGGCCGCCAGCAGCGTACCCACCCGCAGCTTGCTGTAAATGGATTGCTCCGGAGGGTTGCTGGCGGGAAGGAAGGTCTCCAAATCTATGAAGTCGGCGTCCCGCTTCCCCTCCCGGTTTACAAAGTCCCGTCTGACCGCCAGCGTATAGCGAACTTTATGGGAGCCGTCTCTGTTCTCGTAAATCTTGGGCGGGCGCACCAGACGGCCGATAGCCACTCCATAATTGCAGATGTTCATACTGGGCATAAGAATTACTCCTTTTCTATGATCATGTCAGAATTTATCGGTTACATGGGACTACGGCGCTCTGCCGTTGTGCGCCGGGGCGGTGCTCTTCCACCCCGGCGGCGGCGGTATCATCTCCTTTCTGTTCCGTATGTCTCAGCGCTTACGCAGCGGCCACCGGATGGATGGCGTCTACGCTGCTAATGAACCAGAACTTCCGCTCGGTCTGAACCCCATACGGATGGAGGTACTGGTCGTAGCGCAGGCAGTAATCCACCGTCAGGGGCTGGCCGCTCAGGAGCATCTGCTTGGCAGCAAACCATTCCTGCTCATCCTTGACGTAAAGCTCCATCTCCTTGATGTGGTTGCCGGCCAGCATCATCTCGAACACAATCTGGCAGCTGCCGTTTTTCCGCCGGTAGGATTTAATATTCCCGGAGATTACTCGACCGGTATCGGTCTCCAGCTTGCCATAATTGTGGATGGGATGCTTCTTCAGGTTCTCGATGGTGGGCATGACGTGATTAGTATTCATGGTTTTCATAAGAGTATCTCCTTTCATAATTGCCACCTTTCCGGAGGCCCGTTTATTTCTTCTACTACACTCCCGGAAACCCGGAAGGGTTTCTTGCCTTGCGTTGTCGTGCCTCCCCGTCAGGGGGGCCGTACCGGACTTCTCTGCCGAAACGGCAGAGGCTTAAATTGTTCTCAACTCCTTTCGCAGACAGGGACTGTCTTTTCTATTTCACAATTTCACCCGGGACCCGATAGGGTCCTTCAACCCTCGTCTCCCGTCCCTCGTCCCTCGTCTATTTTCTTCACTATTTCACCCGATGGGACCGGCAGGTCCCATTTACGCACCCCGCTCGTCTTCCACTCGCGGATCAGGACATGCTGCCCGGTACGATACAGGCAAAAAAATACCCGGCTTCCCTTGGGAAGTCGGGTGATTGTTTTACTCTGAAAAGCCTCTTACAGAGGCCGCAGCCAGAATGGGGTCAGAACGAAGTTCTGTAACTTGTTCTATCCCATTCTATCTTAGTAGATTATAGGGACGCAACAATCCGCAATCCATTGCGCCCCAGCCGATACAAAGATGGTTAAAACTGGATTATATCAGCTTTTATCTTTTTTGTTTCGCTTCTTCTCCGGTTTGTCACAGCCCAGAAGCAGCAGACCGTAACCTTTTTCCGGAGGAAGGGGTTGATACTCCTCTTCTGTTACATAACCGCTTTTCCGCCAGTTGTCCATCAGCTGTTCCATGGTCTGCTGGGCCCGTTTCACCTCGGCGGTCTGGTTCTTTTCCTCTGCCGTCAGGCCCAGGGTCCAGAGCAGGCCGTACTCGTTGCCCGCCTCGTCCCGTTTCAGCAGGCGGAGCTCCCGCCGGTCCACCCGGTTGGCCGGGTAGCGGACGATCTCCAGCTCCTGAAGCAGATAATGCCGCAGCAACAGGGTGCGGTCATTGTTGTTGAGCTTGGTCTGCCCCTGCTTTTCGTCGTCCCGCAGGAGGCTGACGGACAGCCGGATCAGCTGGCCCCGATCCTCGGCGTACTGATACAGAGGCATCTGTCCCTCGTCCCGGAAGTGGAAGCGCAGCCTGCTTTTGCCGCTCTCCCAGGTAATGGGCAGGAAGGGACCCTCATAGGCCTCCTGCTTAGCCTGCTGGTCGTGGTCAGCCAGGATGTACAGCTCTGTTTTGGCCAGCCTTTGCAGACGGGCCTCCACCTCGTCCTGCTTTTCCGGCCGCAGCCGCCGGTCCATGTCCCCCGCCATGATCTGGCCGATGGTTTCCGCCCGGAAGCCGTTCTTCCCTTCCCCGGACCGCCACAGGGAATAGACTGCGTTGGCCGTCACCATGTCCAGGTAGGACAGCTCCTGAGTAATGACGTAGTCGGCGTAGTTTTCAGGGTCGTCGGACAGGCTGACCCGGTTGACGCAGCCGGTGAGGTCCCGGTATTTCCGCAGCTCATTGGCGATCTTGCAGTTGTTCATAATAAACTGTTCCATACCCTCACCCCCTCAGCCGCCGGGCTTTTTGATGAAAACCGTCGTGATACTGGACGGGCCAGGCGGCAAAGCGCTCCCGTAGCTCCCGAATCCGGGCAGGCTGTGCCAGCGCGGCTCCCTCCGGCTCCTGGAAGTAGGAGCTGCCGCTGTAAAATTCCAGAGGAATGCGCACTCCGTCCTGGCCGTAGCGCATCTTCAGCAGGGACAGCTCCAGCTGCCGGGGGTTCCGGTTCTTGGCGTCATCCAGGGTGAGTGCAACCTTTCCCTTGTTCTTCTCCATGCCCTGGTACTGCATGCCCAGGATTACGTCGGCGGAGTATTCGATGGAGCCGGACTCCTTAAAACTCTCCAGAGAGATCTCCTTATTATAGCTGTATCGGTTCAGGGCACTGATGAGCAGGATCATGACCTGCTCCTGGTCCCGGATGGCGCACAGCTCCCGGACGTTGTCGTCCACAATCTGCTTGTCGCTGAATTTCATGGCAGGGTCCCGGGGGGTAAGGATCTGCAAATAGTCCACTACCACCAGGATGGGGCGGTTTCCGCCCGCCGCCTGGTACCCCTCCCGGAACTGCCGGATGTGCTCCCGGATCTGGCCGATATGGGTGAGGTCCGGTCCCTGCTCATAGAGGTAGAGGTTGCGGCCCTCCCGCTCCACCAGCCCCCTGGCTTGACTGATCCGCTCCCACTCCCCGTCGGAAAACCGCCTTCCCATGTTCAGCAGGTCGGCCGCCTGAAAGCCAGGCTGGCGATGGAGGGCAAAGTCGGCCCGGCAGAGGGCCTTGGCGGTGATCCAGGCCCGGTTCATCTCCAGAGCAAAGTAGAGTACCGGGTAGCCCCTGCCGGACAGGTTATAGGCAATCTGGAGGGCCAGGGTGGACTTGCCCAGACCAGGCACCGCGCCCAGCACAAACAGGCCGTTAAACAAACCGCCATTCAGGCTCCGGTCCAGAGAGGGAAAGCCGGTGGGCACCCGCTCGGCAGACACGCTGCCGATCTCCTCCCTGGTGAACAGAGCGGCGCAGTCGCTGAGGGTCCTCCCCAACTGCTTTTCCGGATACTGTGTATCGCGTTCGGCCATGTCCATCGCTCCCTTATCCAAAACCATGGTTGATTGGTTTTATGCTATCACGGATGGCAGATAAAGTCAAAGTTTGTGAAAGGGGCCGGACGCCCTTGCAAAGAACGGAATAATATGGTATAAAAAACTAAACTGATTGTTTTAGTTTTAAGGGGGGTCGGCATTGGATCTGAATCTGCTGCGGGAATTTGACCTGCTGGCCCGGCACCTGAACTTCAGCCGGACCGCCCAGGAGCTGAATCTGACCCAGCCCACCCTCAGCCGCCACATCGTGCAGCTGGAGGAGGAGCTGGGGGTGCAGCTGTTCCGCCGGGACCGGCAGTCAGTGTCCCTCACCGAGGCGGGGGCTCTGTTTCTCAAAGAGGCGGGGGCCGTCCTGGCCCGGTACGACGCCGCCTGCCGCCGGCTCCAGGAGTACCGGGACGGCATGGCAGGCAGCCTCATCCTGGGCTACCGCTGGACCTACGGCAGCGGGCCCTGGCCCGGCCTGCTCCAGAAATTTCGGGAGGCCTATCCTCTGATCTCCGTCCGGCTGGTGTCCTTTCAGCAGGGAGAATCCCTGGTGGAAGCGCTGGAGGACGGGATGCTGGACGCCGCGGTGGGGCTGTGCACCGGGGAGGCCCTCCCCTCCACCCTCCAGGGGGTGACCCTGTGTCCCGTGCCCCTGCTGGCCGCTGTGGGCGAGGGACATCCCCTGGCCGGCCGGGCATCGGTGACGCCGGCAGAGCTGGCCCGGGAACGGCTGCTGGTCCCCCAAAGCCGGGGCAGCGTGGCTTTTCCCGCCCTGATGAATCAGCTCTTCCACTCCTGCCGGGTAAGCCCCGCCGTCACCTACACCGGGGAGCGGCTGGAGGCCGCCCTACTGCGGGTACAGCTGGACGATCAGGTGGCCCTTCTCCCCCGCTGCTACTACCCCGACACCCCCCAGCCCGGCCTGCGGGCCATCCAGGTCACCGGCACCACCGGCCTGTTCCGGCTGGCCGCCCTGGCCCGGGCAGACACCCCCAACCCCGCCGTGGGGCTCTTCCTCCGCCTGTGCCGGGCAGAGGTCAAGCAGCAGCACATGGCTCAGCTCTCCTCCCCCGAATAACAAGCCGCCCGGAACTTGAACCGGGCGGTTTATTTATTTTTTGTATTACGGCCCCAAAAACGGAATTTCCATTTTCCGCCGCTCTGTGGTAGCCTGTTGTTAGATTCCTCTCATTTTATTAGATGGGATAAAATTTTTTCAGGAAAACGAGGTGTTGAGGCATGTCTCAAAAGGCAACGGAGAGCCAGTGCACCTGCTGCTGCGGCTGCGGCGCGGAGAGTGAAGAGGTCCTGCAAGAGCGCATCCGCACCCTGGCCCGGGAGTACCGGGGAAAAGAGGGCTCCCTCATTCAGGTGCTGCATATGGCCCAGACCATTTACGGGTACCTGCCCATTGAGGTGCAGAAGATCGTGGCCGACGAGCTGGAGATCCCTCTGTCTCAGGTCTCCGGCGTGGTGACCTTCTACTCCTTCTTCTCCACCCAGCCCAGGGGCAGGCATACCATCCGGGTGTGCCTGGGCACCGCCTGCTACGTCCGGGGCGGCAAGAAGATCGTGGAGCGGCTCCAGGAGCTGCTGGACGTAAAGGTGGGGGACACCACCGCCGACCGGAAATTCACCCTGGAGGTAGCCCGGTGCATCGGCGCCTGCGGCCTGGCCCCCGCCATGTCCATCGACGACACGGTGTATAAACAGGTCAAGCCTGAGCGGCTGGAGAGTATTCTGGCCCGATATGATGAGAATGGGGGGACGGAACCGTGAGCCTTGTGCGTTCAACTGCGGACCTGAGCCGCATCAAGGAGAGCTATCTGGCCCAGCAGAGCAAGTGCGCCTGGCAGGTGCTGGTGTGCGGCGGCGCGGGCTGCGTGTCCTCCCACTGTCAGGAGGTACGGGAGGCCCTGGACCAGGCCCTGGCCGACCACGGCCTCACCGACTCGGTGAATGTGCTGGTCACCGGCTGCATGGGCACCTGCGCCGCTGGTCCCGTCATGCTGGTGGAGCCCGACGGCATTTTCTACACCTCCATGGACCCGGAGAAGGTCCGGGACGTGGTGGAGCGCCATCTGGTGGGCGGCCAGGTGGTAGAGGAGTACACCTTCTGGGACAGCTATCAGAAGAAGCGGGTACCCAAGCTGGACGACATCAGCTTCTTTAAGGAGCAGGTGCGTATCGCCCTGCGCAACTGCGGCCGGATGGAGTACGCCTCCCTGGACGCCTACATCGCCCGGGACGGCTACGCCGCCGCCGCCAAGGCCCTGCTCACCATGACCCCGGAGCAGGTGGTGGAGGAGATGAAGGCCTCCGGCCTGCGGGGCCGGGGCGGCGCGGGCTTCCCCACCGGCGTGAAGTGGGAGGCCGGCATGAAGGCCCCCAAGGGTCAGAAGTACATCGTCTGCAACGCCGACGAGGGCGACCCCGGCGCGTTCATGGACCGCTCGGTGCTGGAGGGTGATCCCCACTCCATCATTGAGGGCATGCTGCTGGGCGGCTACGCCATCGGGGCCGACAAGGGCTACGTCTACGTCCGGGCGGAGTACCCCCTGGCGGTGGAGCGGCTGGGCGCCGCCATCGACCAGGCCCGGGCCGCCGGGCTGCTGGGCCAGGACATTCTGGGCTCCGGAGTCAGCTTCGACCTGGAGATCCGCATTGGCGCCGGCGCCTTCGTCTGCGGCGAGGAGACCGCCCTGCTGGCCTCCATCGAGGGTATGAGAGGCGAACCCCGCCAAAAGCCCCCCTTCCCCTTCGAGTCCGGCCTGTTTGAAAAGCCCACCATCATCAACAACGTAGAGACCCTGGCCAACGTGGCCCCCATCATCCTCAACGGGGCGGCCTGGTATGCCTCCTTCGGCACCGAGAAGAGCAAGGGCACCAAGGTCTTTGCCCTGGCGGGCGCCATCGTCAACGCCGGCATCATCGAGGTGCCCATGGGCACCGTGCTGGGCGACATCGTGTACAAGATCGGCGGCGGCATCGTGGACGGCAAGGGCTTTAAGGCCATCCAGTCCGGCGGCCCCTCCGGCGGCTGCCTGACCAAGGAGCACCTGAACGTGACGGTGGACTACGAGTCCCTGTCCGCCCTGGGAGCCATCATGGGCTCCGGCGGCCTGATCGTCATGAACGAGGACACCTGCATGGTGGACACCGCCCGGTATTTTATGGACTTCATCCGGGACGAGAGCTGCGGCAAGTGCCTGCCCTGCCGGGTGGGCACCAAGCGGATGCTGGAGATCCTGGAGCGGATCACCCAGGGCAAGGGCCAGGAGGGCGACATCGAGATGCTGGAGGAGCTGGCCTCCACCCTGCAGCAGACCGCCATGTGCGGCCTGGGCCAGACCGCTTCCAACCCCGTTCTGTCCACCATCCGCTACTTCCGGGAGGAGTACGAGACCCACATCAAGGCCAAGCACTGCGACGCCGGGGTGTGCTCCGAGCTGTATACCTCCCCCTGCCGCAATGCCTGTCCCGCCGGGGTCAACGTGCCCGGCTACCTGTCCCTGGTGGCCTCCGGCCGTCTGGGGGACGCCTACCGGCTCATCCGTCAGGACAATCCCTTCCCCGCTGTCTGCGGCCGTGTGTGTACCCACCCCTGCGAGCAGCATTGCCGCCGCTCCCAGGTGGATGAACCCCTGGCCATCTGCTCCATCAAGCGGTTCGTGGGCGACCACGTGCTCAGCGGCGAGTATGAAGTACCCCCCGTCAAGCCCAACCCGCCCACCGGCAAGCATGTCTCGGTGGTGGGCGCCGGTCCCTCCGGCCTCACCTGCGCCTACTATCTGGCCAAGCTGGGCCACAAGGTGGACGTGTACGAGGCCGATGCCGTGGCCGGCGGCGTGCTGTACTGGGGCATCCCCGAGTACCGCCTGCCCAACGAGGTGCTGGCCAAGGAAATCGCCGCCATTGAGGAGGCGGGCGTCACCATCCATACCAATTCCCGCATCGGCTCCCGTGCCGGCTGCATCATGACGGTCAACGAGCTCATGGAGCGCAGCGACGCAGTGTACATGGCCATCGGCACCCAGAAGCCCATGCGCATGGACGTTCCCGGCGAGGACCTGGAGGGCGTGGAAAGCGGTCTGGCCTTCCTGCGCCGGGTGGGCCTCCATGTGGACCGCACCGTGCCCCGCCGTCTGGTGGTCATCGGCGGCGGCTCCACCGCCATGGACTGCGCCCGCACCGCCCGCCGCCTGGGGGCGGAGGAGGTCACCGTGGCCTACCGCCGCACGGTGGACGAGATGCCCGCCGGCGCGGAGGAGGTTGCCGAGGCCCGGGAAGAGGGCATCAACCTCATCGAGCTGGCCTCTCCCGTGGAGATCCTGGGGGAGAACGGCAAGGTCACCGGCATCCGGCTGGTCCGCCGGGAGCTGGCCGACTTCGGCAAGGACGGCCGCATGCGCAGCCGCCACATCCCCGGCTCCGAGTTTGACATCCCCTGCGACGGGGTGGTGGCCGCCGTCAACCAGGGTCTGGACGCCAACACCCTGCCCACCGACGAGGGCGGCAAGAACTTTGCCACCGACCGCTTCACCGGTGAGACCAAGCGGCCCGGCATGTTTGCCGGCGGCGACGCGGCCGCCCACGGCAGCCGGGTGGTCATCAACGCCATCGCCGACGGCAAGAAGGCCGCCGCGGGCATCGACCGCTATCTGGGCGGCGCCGGCGTGCTGAACAAGGGCGAGGAGATCGACATCCCCGTCATCCCCGTGGGCGACGTGGAAGCCCACGACCGCTTCCCCACCCGCTGCCTGGGCGTGGAAGACCGGGTGGACAATTTCCGCGAGGTGGCCCAGGGCTACCACAATCTGGACGCCATGGCCGAGTGCCTGCGCTGCCTGCACTGCGATAGGAGGTAAGGAAGATGCTGAATCTGACCATCAACGGAAAGCCGTGTCAGGCCCAGGAGGGCTCCACCATCCTGGAGGCCGCCCGGCAGAACGGCATCCACATCCCCTCCCTTTGCTACCTGAAGGACGTCCACCAGTACGGCACCTGCCGCATCTGCGTGGTGGAGGTGGAGGGCATGCGCAACCTCCAGGCCTCCTGCATGGTGAAGGCCAGGGAGGGCATGGTGATCCACACCAACAGCCCCAAGGTAAGAGCCAAGCGGAAGATGCTATACGAACTGCTGATTTCCAACCACCCCAAGGACTGCCTGTCCTGTTCCCGGAACCAGAGCTGCGAGCTCCAGGCTCTGGGCCAGGAGCTGGGAGTCACCGAAGCCCGCATTTCCGGCGAGATGGGTCCCTGCCATGTGGACGTGTCCCCCTCCATCACCCGGGACACCTCCAAGTGCATCCTGTGCCGCCGGTGCGTCACGGTCTGTAACCAGATCCAGGAGGTGGGGGCCATCAACGCCCAGAACCGGGGCTTTGACACCGTCATCTCCCCCGCCATGGGCCTGCCCCTCAACTCCACCGCCTGCGCTATGTGCGGCCAGTGCGTCTCCGTCTGCCCCACCGGGGCTTTGACCGAGACCGACGCCATCCAGCCTGTCTGGCGGGCCCTGGAGGATGAGAAGAAGGTCACCGTCATCCAGGTGGCCCCCGCGGTCCGTGCCGCTCTGGGCGAGGAGTTCGGGATGCCCACCGGCACCCGCTGCACCGGCAAGATCGCCGCCGCCCTCCACGCCCTGGGCTTTGACCACGTATTCGATACCGACTTTGCCGCCGACCTGACCATCCTGGAGGAGGGCACCGAACTGCTCCAGCGGCTGAAGTCTGCCCTCACCGGCGGGGATGCGGTGCTGCCTATGCTCACCTCCTGCTCCCCCGGCTGGATCAAGCACATCGAGCACGCCTTCCCCAATGAGCTGGACCACCTGTCCACCTGCAAGTCCCCCCACACCATGATGGGGGCCCTGGTGAAGTCCTTCTACGCGGAAAAGGTGGGCATCGACCCGGCTGACATCTACATGATCTCCGTCATGCCCTGCACCGCCAAGAAGTACGAGATCCAGCGTCCGGAGATGGAGGTGGTGGGCCGCCGGGACGTGGACGCGGTGCTCACCACCCGGGAGCTGGCCCGGATGATTAAATCCGCCGGCATCGACTTTGTTAACCTGCCCGACGAGAAGTTTGACGATCCCCTGGGCCTGTGCTCCGGCGCTGCCGACATTTTCGGCGTCACCGGCGGCGTGATGGAGGCCGCCCTGCGCACCGTGTACGAGCTGACCACCGGTCGGGAGCTGCCCTTCGACGGCCTCCACGTGGCCCCCATTGTGGGCCTGGAGCTGGTAAAGGAGGCGGCAGTGACCTTTGAGAACGTGCTGCCCGAGTACTCCTTCCTGGAGGGCGTCACCGCCCGCATTGCGGTCACTTCCAGCCTGAAGGGGGCGGACATCCTCATGCGGGACGTAGCGGCAGGCACCTCCCCCTACCACTTTATCGAGGTCATGGGCTGTCCCGGCGGCTGTATTAACGGCGGTGGCCAGCCCCGGAACCGGGAGGAGGGCTACCGGGAGAAGCGGATGCGGGCCCTGTACAGCGAGGACGAGTCCAAGACCCTCCGTAAGAGCCACGAGAACCCCGATCTGCTGAAGCTGTATGAGGAGTACCTGGGCCAGCCCTGCGGTCACAGGTCCCATGAGCTGCTCCACACCACCTATACCCCCAGAGGACTGTATAACGAACTGGTCAAGTGACTGGAACAGAAGCGGGCGGACGCCAAGGCGCCCGCCCGCTTCCGGCATACATATGTGCTCGGTGCTCGTGGGCCTTGACAAGCACCAGTCCCATCCCTTAGAATGGATTTAAAGATAAAACAGCCCTCCAAGTGCCCAGTTCTGCTGGGTGAAAAGGGAATCGGGTGTAAATCCCGAGCGATCCGGTCACTGTAAACGGGGAGCGAGCCGCAGCACCGCCATTGTCCCGCCCACGGGACGAGAAGGCGCGGCAAGCGTGGAGCCGTGAGCCAGGAAACCTGCTTGGAACGGGCGGATGGGAATCTTCCGCAGAAAGAGGCCTGTCCAGCGTTGTCGCGCTTTGACAGCCTGGCAGTCCGCTTTCTCCGGAAAGCGGACTTTTTTATTGCCCCGGCGGGCATACGGACGAAAGGAGGAGCACACCATGCAAAAAAAGACACAGCGGCATCCCTTCCGCGACTGGGCAAAGCGGCCTCAGCCGAGAACTGCTCGCCCGTCTCAGCCGGTGCTTCCCCTAACGCCGGAGCAGCAGGCTCAGCTGGCGGTGCTGGAGGCTCTGCGCACCCGACTGGGACGCATGCCGCTGCGGGAGGAGCTGCCCCCCTATCTGCGCATGGGATTGGCCGCCTCCTTTGGCTCTCTGGGCAGCGCCTTCCGGCAGGCAGACCGTATTTCCCCATCCCGCTCGGTCACACCGGAAGCAAAGTCCTGAAGGCACGTTGATACAAAAAACCTGCCGCAGATGATCTGCGGCAGGTTTTTTACGTGTATTATGTCAGCGTTCAGCGTCTTACCACTGAGTCAGTTCCAGATACAGGTCCTTGTACTGTCTGGCCGACCGCTCCCAGGAGACGTCCTTCGCCATATCCCGCTGGACCACCTCGTCCCAGTGATAGCGGTTGTTGAAGTAGAGGGTCTTGGCCCGGTTGATGGCGCCCAGCAGCAGGCCCGCGTCATACCGGTCAAAGGTAAAGCCGTTGCCCTCGCCGTTGAACTCGTTGTAGGGCTCCACGGTGTCCTTCAGTCCGCCGGTCTCCCGGACAATGGGCAGGGTGCCGTAGTGCATGGCGTTGAGCTGGGTCAGTCCGCAGGGCTCAAAGCGGGAGGGCACCAGCAGGGCGTCAGCACCGGCGTAGATGCGGTGAGCTCTCCCCTCGTCATACTGAATGCAGGCGCTGAAGGTACCCTTGTAGGCTCCCTCGTAGCCCCGGAAGGCGTCCTCGTACTGCTTGTCACCGGTACCCAGAACCACCACCTGTGTGTTGCCGTCCAGCACCTGGGGAATGATGGCGTTGACCAGGTCCAGCCCCTTCTGATTGGTAAGACGGGAGATCAGGCCAATGACAAACTTACCAGTATCCTGCTCCAGGCCCAGTTCCTTCTGGAGAGCCAGCTTGTTGGCCATCTTGTGGTCCAGCACGTTGCCCAGGCCGTAGTTTTCCGCCAGGGCGGGATCGGTCTCCGGGTTCCACATGTCGTAGTCAATGCCGTTGACGATGCCCCGAAGCTTGCCGCTGTGATAGCGCAGGTGGTCCTCCAGCCGCTCGCCATATTCGCTGGTCTGGATCTCCCAGGCGTAGGTACCGCTGACGGTAGTGATGCGGTCGGCGTAGGCCAGGCCGCCCTTGAGCATGTTGGCCTCCACCCAGTCCTGCTTCAGAGCGCCCATGCCGAACGCCTCGTCAGGCAGGCCGGACCAGTACTGGATGGTGGGGATGTTGTACACACCCTGGAAGCGGAGGTTGTGGATGGTGATGACCGACTTGGCGCGGCCAACCGGGGAATCCTTGAACAGGGTGCGCAGATACACCGGCACCAGAGCGGCCTGCCAGTCGTGGCAGTGGACCACGTCGGGAATCCAGTTCATATAGTTCAGGGCAGCCAGAGCGGCCTTGCTAAAGAAGCAGTACTTGGGGATGTCGTCCACCAGATTGGTGTAGGGGTTGCCCCAGGAGAAGAACTCCTCATTGTCGATGAAGTCGTACACGACGCCGTCCCAGATGTACTCCATGATCCCCACGTAGTAATTGCGTCCGGTCTTGCCCAGGTCCATGTAGAACTCGCCCCGGTAGACCATTTTGTTCTGATACTCCTGAGGGATGCAGGCATAGCGGGGCAGAATCACCCGGACGTCACAGTTCAGCCGGGCCAGCTCCCGGGGCAGAGCGTACATTACATCCCCCAGGCCTCCCGTCTTGACAAAGGGATGACACTCCGAACCGATGAATGCCACGCTCCGGCGGGGCAGGTTGGGCACTTCCTGCACAGGTGCGGTCTCCACCACAGGGGCAGCCTTCTCCTCCACGGGAGCAGCCTCCACCACAGGAGTTGTCTTCTCCTCAACGGGAGCGGTCTTTTCCTCAACAGGGGCAGCTTTCTTCACAGCAGAGCTCTTCTTGGCAGCAGCCGTCTTCTTCGGGGCAGAAGCAGTTTTCTTCTCCGCAGCGGCGGTCTTCTTGGCTGCGGGAGCAGCCTTCTTTCTGGTCGTCTTTTTGGGCGTGGGCTCCGCCTTTTCCTCGGCGGGAGCAGCCTTTTCCACCTCAGGGGCAGCCTTCTCCACCACGGGGGCGGCCTTCTCCACCACGGGGGCGGCCTTCTCCACTACGGGGGCGGCCTTCTCCACTACGGGGGCGGCCTTTTCCACTACGGGGGCGGCCTTTTCCACTACGGGGGCGGCCTTCTCCACTACGGGGGCGGCCTTCTCCTCCACGGGAGCGGCCTTCTCCACTACAGGATCGGCCTTCTCCACCACAGGGGCAGCCTTCTCCACCACATGGGCAGCCTTCTCCTCCACGGGAGCGGCCTTTTCCACTACGGGGGCAGCTTTTCCCACTGCGGGAGTAGTCTTCGACGCCGCAGTCTCAGTTTTCTTTTTGGATGCGGTCTTCTTTACGTTCATGGAATCCGCTTTTTCACGTGCCATCATGAACCTTCCTTTCACACATTGCTATCATCATCAGGCCCTGGCGCCTCTACCGGAACAGGAGGCAGCACAAAGGCAGGTCTTTGCTATCGGCAAAAATATAACTCATCAGCCTCAGTTTTGACAGCCCTTTTTGGCAGATTTCAGGCAAAAACCATATTTTTACCAAACAAGGCCAGATGGACGGCCTCTTTTTCTTCCATACGAACCGGAATTGGTCTGCGGGTTCTCCTGTATCATACCACACTGGTGCAAATTTGGACAGATGGAAGTGCTTGCCTTTTATAGAACCTGCATCCAAACTCACAGGTACAACTCAAAGATAAAGCGACCCTGTCTGCTTCATGCAGACAGGGTCGCTTTTGTACGATCAGAAATCGCCCATGCCCATGCCGTCGTCAATGACCACGGTCTCCTCGGGCTCTTCGGTAACAACGGGGATAAACTCGGAGAGGTAAGCCTCCTCCGGCAGCCCGGCCAGGTAGGCGGGCAGGTTGATGATGGGACCGTCCATGCCGTAAGGCAGAGGGATGGTGTAGGTCACCGGTGCCTCCTCATCGCCGCCCTTCTCCTGGGTGACGATCAGAGTAACGGTGATCTTCTGGCCGATCTGGTCGGCCGAGGCCCGCTCGTTCTCGTAGAGCTTGGAGAGGGCATCGCCATCGGCGTTGTTGCCCACATGGATCTCGATCTTGTAAGGCGCCTCGTAGGTGGTGCCCTGATACTCCACGGTCTTGTTGTCAAAGTATACCGTGTGTCCACGGCCAATGACCATCATTACGCCGGCAATAGCCACCAGCACCACAATCAGCAGGATCCGGAAGAGCAGTCTGCGGCTTTTCATTTTGCCCTCGCCTCCTCTTCCTTCTGGGCCAGGGCCAGCAGATAGCCGGTCTGGCTCTTGACCCGGCGCTTTCTGGTCTCATACATGATGAGGGCCACGGTGATAACGCCGTAGGACACGAAGGTACGGAAATACTCACCGATCATGGAGTCGCCGGTGATGGTGGTACCGGCCTCGGGGGCCAGAATGAACATCATGTGGAACAGGAACACGCCCAGGAAGGCGTTGCCGATGGAGGCCCGCTCCACCGATGCGCCGCCCACCAGCAGGGCCGCGATGCTGAAGGTACCGATCTGCACATGGGCGGTATAGGTGGGGAAGTTGCCCAGGTTCTGCAGATAGATGATCATGCCGAAGCCCGCCACCACCGTGGACATCACGATGGCGATGATACGAGTGCGGTCCACATTGATGCCGGCGTCCCGGGCCACTTCCATGTCCTGAGCCACCGCACGCATGTCCTGGCCCAGCTTGGTGCGCCGGAACCAGACGATGACCAGGCAGAGCACCGCAATGATGATAAAGGTGAGCACCGGGATCTTGACGCCGCCCACATTGATGGCCAGCAGGTTGTCCAGCTGCTGACGCATGCTCAGCAGGCTGACGGTGTTGCGGACACCGTAGCCCCGGGGCAGCTTCAGGGTGTTGTGCATGATGGGGATAACAGAGCCCATCAGGAACAGCACCACCAGCTGGTAGACGCCGTTCATAAAGTAGGAGATGAAGTAGCTGGTGACCATCTCACGGCCCTTGGCCTTATTCAGCAGATTGCCGCAGAAGAGGCCAAGCAGGATAGAGATGGGAATGGAGATGATCATAGCCAGGATGATGCCGGGGATACCCCAGATCTGCCAGTCAACCACCAGGATCAGGGCGATTTCACCGGCCATGGCTCCCAGAGTCATACCGAAGTTCAGGCCCATGCCCGCCATGATGGGAATGAGCAGGGCCAGGATCAGGAAGGTGTTGCGGCCCATACGGGTGACCAGCTCGTTAAGCAGGTAGGCAGGGGAGTAGCCCGCCAGAGGCAGGCAGACCAGGCAGATCAGGATAAACATGATGGGCACGGAGTTGTCCTGAATCAGCCGTTTTAAGTTGAATTTGGAGGTTTGTTTCCGTTTCATTTTGACCCCCCCTTAATGACGCGGGTCAGCGCGTAGACGATCATGCCGTTGGAGACGATGATACGCACCACCTCGCTCACGTCCATGTGGATCATGGCAGTCATGACGGTAGGCGTCAGGGTGACTACGCTCTGATAGAGAATGGTGCCGATAATCACATGGGGGATGGACGCCTTATTGACGGCCGCGCCGCCGATGAGGATGGCGGCCACCGCGGGCAGGGTCATATTATTGGGGGCAGTATACAGCTGCATGAAGCCGAAGCCCTGCTGATAGACCAGGATGCCCACCGCGCCCAGCCAAGTGGACATGATCACCGACAGCAGGCGCATCTTGTTCACGCTGATGCCGGAGGCCCGGGCGAACTGGGGATTGGAGCCCACGGCGGTCATGGCGGTGCCGGTCTTGGTGTGCAGGAACGCCCACATGGCAAAGGCCAGCAGGGCGAAGAACAGGATGGCGCCGGTGGGGAAGTACAGGCCGCTCTCCGGGTCAATGGGAATCCGCAGGAAGTTGGCCAAAGTTCCGCCGTAGAAGCCGTCCAGAGAAATGGTGGTACGCAGGCCCTGGCCGGACAGGCCCCACACCATGGTGGGGCTGGTGTAGGGCAGCAGCAGCCACATCATGCACATGAAGGAGATGGAGGCCAGACCCACATAGGTGGCGATCATCATTTCGCCGCCCTTGATGCGGTTGAGCAGCCAGCCGTAGCCGCCGCCCAGCAGCAGGGCGAAGGGGGTGGCCAGCAGGATGGCGGCAAAGAAGCTCACCGCTCCGGTAAAGCCCAGCTGGATGGACAGGGTGCCGCCCAGCAGGCCGGCAATGATACCCAGGGGAATACCGAAGTTCAGGCTGCAGCCGGAGTGGATCATGGGTACCATAGCCAGTACCAGCACCGCGTTCCAGCTGAAGCGGTTGATCACGTTGCCCACCTGCATGGTCAGGTCAGCGCCCACGATGGGGGCCATAATGAACAGCAGCACCACGAAGCAGGTGATGATCAACCGGGGCAGGCCGTAGCTGTCCAGCAGGGTTTTAAACCCGTTTTTCTTTTCCAATGTCTTATCCATGAGGTCCTCCTTATACCACCTGACTGACCATCAGCGTGCCGAAGGCCTCGGAGGATTCGGTGGCCGGCAGGATGCCGGCGATCCGTCCGCCCGAAACAATGGCGATCCGGTCACAGGACTGGCGCAGCTCCTCCAGCTCGGAAGAGATGATCACCACGGTGACGCCGTATTCCCGGTTGAACCGCTTGAGGGACTCCAACACCAGCGCCTTGGCGCCCACGTCGATGCCCCGGGTAGGCTCGGAGACAAAGAGGAACTTGGGCTGCAGGGCGAAAGCCTTGGCCAGACATACCTTCTGCTGGTTGCCGCCGGAGAGCTCTTTGGCCTTCTGCTTGGAGCCGGTGCACTTGATCTGCAGCTGCTCGATGTACTGATTGGTCACAGCGCGGATAGCCCGCTCGTCCCGCCAGGAGAACAGGCCGAATTTCTTGAGGAATTTGTCCTGGATCTGCATGGCGGAGAAAGCCACGTTCCACTCCAGGGACTCGTCCAGCAGCAGGCCCACGCCCCGCCGGTCCTCTGAAACGAAGGCCAGGGAGGAATCCAGGCACTTTCTGGGGCTGTTGAGGGGAATGGGCTTGCCCTCAAACTCCACCGTGCCGCCCGCCTCATACAGGCCCATGATGCCGTTGGGAATACCCAGCTTGCCCTGGCCGGCCAGGCCGCCGATGCCCAAGATCTCCCCTTCCTTAATGTCCAGGTCGATGTTGCGCACCGTCTCGCCGGGCATGTCCACCCACAGCTTGCGGATAGACATGATGGTCTTGGCGTCGGGCAGCTCCCGCGCCTCAACCGCGGTGGTGGTCTTTACGTCCCGGCCCACCATCCAGCGGGTGATCTCCGGCACGTCCAGCTCCTTGGCGGGGCTCTCCTTCACCACATAGCCATCCCGCATGATGACCACGGTGTCACACACGGACAGGATCTCATGGAGGCGGTGGGTGATGAAAATAACGGCGATGCCCTGGGCCGACATGTTCCGGATAGAGGCCAGCAGAGCTTCGGCCTCCTTCTCGGTAAGTACAGCGGTGGGCTCGTCCAGAATCAGCAGCTTCAGCTGCTCCTTGCTCAGCTCGCGGGCAATCTCAGTAAACTGCTTGTGGCCCACGGGCATGTCGCTGATGACCATATCGGCGCTGATCTTGACGCCCATCTTGTCGATGGCTTTGTCAGCGCGCTCCGAAATGGCCTTGTAGTCCAGGGTGTCCAGCCGGGGCCCGAAGACCTCGGAGACGATGTTGCGCTTGGTGGGTTCCCGGTTGAGCAGGATGTTTTCAGCGGCGGTAAAGCCGGGGATGAGTGAAAACTCCTGGTGCACCATGCCGATACCGGCAGCCAGTGCATCAAAGGGCGTGGCAAATTTGACAGTCTGTCCGTTGATCCGAACTTCGCCTTCATACCCGCCAGTCTCCCGAATGACGTCCATGCCAAAAAGAATCTTCATCAGCGTGCTCTTGCCGGCGCCGTTCTCACCCACAAGGCCCAGTACCTCACCGGGCTTCAGGGTGATATTGATATCGCTCAGCACCTGGTTGCCGAAGAAGTCTTTTTTGATGTTCCTCATTTCCAGCAAGGGAGCATTATTGTTTTCCATAGTGTTCTTCTACTCCTCTCATGCTTTGAAAACAGCAGGGGGAAGAATTCCTCCCCCTGCTGTTTGAATGAACCATTGGAGAAATAGATTAGGCGGTGGTGAAGTACTCCTCGGGCACTTCCACGTCGGTGGAGCCCATGTAGTAGCCGGGATCGCCCATGATATAAGTATCCTGATACACCAGGAAGATGTTCTCGGACTTCACGCCGGTGGTGGCGTTGGTGTAGCCGGAGCCGTTCCACTCAGCACCGGGAGAGAACACCTCGTAAGCCTTCGCGATGTCGTCCATATCGGTCAGGTCGCTCTCGCCGTTGATGACGTTCATGGCGTGCTGAGCCAGACCAGCGGAAGTGGTGTAGCCATAGGAGTAAGCCCAGGTGCCGAACCGGCCGGCGCCGCCAGCCTCGACAACAGCGCTCTCAACCTTAGCCAGGATCTTCTCAAAGTCGCCGGCCTCCTCGGTCAGGTCCAGACCCAGAGCACCGGGATAGCCCATCAGAGGAGAGGGCAGGTCAGCCTCGATGAAGTAGCCGCCGTACTCGAACAGCTGCTTCAGCAGGGGCTCGGTGTGAGCGTCGTTGGTGCAGAAGTAAGCGGTCTGCGTGCCGTACTTCTGAACCCACTCGGGCACCTTCTCCAGGATGTAAGCCTGAGCGCCGGCCACGCCAACGTCAGAGGTGGGATCGGGAGCGGTCTCCTGATGGAACTCCATGCCGAACTCCTCGCAGGCCTTCTGCATGACGGCCACGCGGCGGCTCATGGTCTCATAAGCCATGTGGCGGGGGAAGGAGATGTGCACGAAGTCGGTGCAGCCCAGCTCGTGAGCGGTGCGGATGATCAGGTAGCCGCGGGCCACGAAGTCGTTGTTACAAACCAGGTCGGCAGCGGAGCCGATCTCGGGCAGGTCCTCGTGGGACTCACCGGCGATGCAGATGATGTCGGGGCGGCGCTCCTTGATCTGACGGAAAGCCTCAGTGGTGCCAGGAACAGCCTGGTTGACAATGATGGCCTTCATGTCGGGGTCGTCGGCCAGACCGGCGATCTTCTGAATGGTGGTCTCCACCTCGTCGGTGAAGTTATCGGGATAGGTAGCCAGGACCACGCGGTCCTCGCCGTACATGGCCTGGAAGGCCTCGGCGCCGCGGCGGTCGTCCTCAGACTGAGAGACGGTACCGGTAACAATGCCGATCTTGAACGTGTCGTCGCCCTCAGAGCCGGAAGGAGCTGCACTGTTCTGTGCGCCGGAAGGATTGCCACCGTTTCCGCAGGCGGCCAGGGCCAGCAGCATGGCTACTGACAGCAAGAAACTAACTGCTTTTTTCATACATACCTCCAATTTTCGGCAAAGCTTGCCAAGGCTATATGTTTAATAATAACAGACGTTCATAGTTTGTCAATACTCAGTTCATAATTTATCAACATCAAAAGCCCCCTTGTACGCTTGGAAAAACCGCTGCGCAATTCACTTTTGAGTGAAAATAATTGTATGGTTTATTTCGGAAATTTTCCCGATTGCAGACAGGCTGACAAGCCGGAAACTCCCCGGTGCTCGGAAGGCATTCCAATCATTGGGCGGGACTGCAGACACCCTCCGGAAAAGAGCAGTCAGATCAATATCAGTATCTGTTTCGCCCAAAAAATATTTTCTATACCTCTTTACTGTGATAAAACAGCAGTACAACGGAACACATTGCAACTCATTTTGCCAAGCATGGCAATTTTTAAGCGGAAGCCCTAAAACCGGCATTCTTCTCTCACCGGGGTAAAAAAGCCCTCGCCATCGGCATCACGCCGTTGGCGAGGACTCTTTTGGACCTTCTATTTGGATTTTAAGCACAGCGGCCGTATTCGGTAAAAAAGAATTTTTATCCAGCATTTTATGCAACAAGCAAGTGTGGTATCTTATGGCTTTAAAAGAATCTCCAAAAAGAGTTCTTTTTGGTAAGCTGACCTGGGGATGGTTGGATTCCGGCTTTAACAGCAGGGCTGTGTGTCCAGCCCGGAGACAGGGCCGTGCATGCACTACATAGCCGGAGCCGATTCTCAGTTATTGGATTTCTGCTCTGATCTATGGCATATTTGTGTTTGTGCACGCTGTACCAAATTTGCCGTCTTTTTGCCGGTACCGGCTTTCCTTGAGCCGCTGGCCCTCTCCCCTTACTCGGCGCTGGGGTATTCGTTGCACAGCAGACGATAGGGCGGCTCGTCCTCCTCAATGGTGGGGAATCGTCCCAGCGTCTCATAAAAGCGGTTGTCCGTATTGTCGTCGTTGCACTGGCTCACTTCACCCAGCAGAACAGGCCCGGAGCCAGGCTCCACCTCAAAGTCATGGTATAGGTAGGGGTAAATGGTGATGCTCTCCCCGGGCGTCAGCCGCACCTGACTGCCCGCAGGTACCACCATTTCCCGGCCGTCCACGTGGACATGGACCTCGGATTCCCGATCCAGGTCCTCCTCAGGGGTGGAACGATATACCCGGATCAGCACGTTGCCGCCTCCGCGGTTGATGATATCCTCCATTTTGGACCAGTGGAAGTGCATGGGAGAGTACTGGCCCTCCTTCAGATACAGCAGCTTCTCCGCGTAGGTCTTGGTATACTTGTCCAGCTTCAGATTGCCGTTGCGGATGGTGATAAGGGAAAATCCCATTTTATCAAAGTTGCCCATGCCGTAGTCGGTGATATCCCAACCCAGCATGTTGTCCCGGAGCTCGTCGTAATCGTGCCCCTTTTCCTGCCACTGCTCCGGCGTAAAGCTGCAAAAGGGCGGCAGGGCAAAGTGGTATTTCTTCACCATCTGCTCCATTTCTTTCAAAGCGGCATTGATCTCACTGCGTTTCATGGCTTTGACCACCTTACCTTTTGGAAATGATTTTATATTTTACCATAAACCCATCTCAACCACAATTCCAGAGAAACGCGGGCATTACAGACAACAGGAAGGGGGGGGGGGGGGGGGGGGGGGGGGGGGGGGGGGTGCCGCGCGCCCCCCCCCCCCTTCCTGTTCAAATTTATTTACCCATGCTTTGGGAGAAGTTCAGGAAGAGCTGGGCCACTTCCGCCCGGGTGGCTGTGCCGGTGGGATCCAGCACGTTGCCGCCCTTGCCGGACAGCAGGCCGGCGCCCACTGCCCATTCGGCAGCCTCAGCCGCCCAGGAAGAGGTCTTTTCTCCGTCCACAAAGGCGGTCAGATCGCCCTCCTCAGACACATCATAGCCCTTGTACGCCGCATAGCGGTACAGGATCGTGGCCAACTGCTCACGGGTCACCGTATCGTTGGGCGCAAACATGGTGTCGCTGTAGCCCTTGACAATGCCCTCGGCAGCTGCCCAGCGCACCGCCTCAGTGTACCAAGCGCCGTCTGCCACATCGTCGAAGCCGGCGGCATTCTTTGCCGCGGGACTTCCCTCCAGCCGCCACAGGAGAGTGACGACCATGGCCCGGTTGGTGGTCATGCCGGGAGCAAAGACGGTGTCGCTGGTGCCCTCCATCAAGCCACTGTCATAGGCGTGCTTTACCGCCTCGTAGAACCAGTCGCCGGTATCCACATCGACAAACGGCAGGCCGGTGTCCACGGGCCTATCGTCCTTGGCGAAAGTGGCTGTTACGGTCACATTGGAAGCAGGCATGACGAAGGTATAACGGCTGTCGTCTTTACGGGTCAGCTTGACTTCGCCGCCGTTTTTGTCTGTTGCGGCAAGGGTCTTCAGTACATAGCCCGCGTCAGGCTTCACGGTCAGGGTGACGGTGGTCCCCTTGGTGGCGCGGGTCTGGCTGGCACTCACCGCGCCGTTGTCCGCTTTTTCCACCGTGATTACGTAGGAGGAGACCGAACCGGAGCCGGAGCCGGAACCGTTTGCCTGCCACTTGGCATAGAGCGTCATGTCGCCTTCCACCACGTCATTCTGGAAGTCCCACTGGCTGGTGTACTGAGCATCGCGGTACCAGCCGGCAAAGGAATAGCCGCTGCGGGTGGGATCCTCCGGCTTGAGGATGGTGCTGCCCTTCTTGGCATGGATGGCGCCCACGGGGCTACCGCCCTGGGAATCAAAGGTGACGGTGACGTCCTCTTTTCCGTTCAGCGCATCGCTCAGCGCAGTCTGGAGGATGTAGTCGTAGTCCTGACGCAGCTGCCAGATCACAGCACCGCCGTACTGGTTCTGCTGGATGAACTGAGCCTTATAGGTCAGGGATTCCGGGTCCTCATAGGTGATGGCGAACTGAGGCACGCCGTTGCTGTCGGGATAGGTCATATACGGGACCTTGGCTGCCTCGTCCCACTGCCGTACAAACTTGGTATCCGGATTATTCAGCACCTTCTCCAGCAGCTGCTGGTAGTTCATCGTGATCCCGCTGATCCCAAGCTCCGCCTTGAGGGTTTCCACATTCAGCTTATTTCCGGCCACGGGAGGGATCTTGCTGAAGAAGGCAGTGCCCACATTCAGCTTTTCCGGCGCGATCCCGGCATCGGTATAGTACCGCATGACCTGGTCGCAGCTCTCCAGGGGGACATTCACTGCGGGGAACTTTTCGGAGGGATAGAGGGCGGAATTGTGGTAGCAGTTGGGATAAGTGGTCATGGTATAGCTCATGACGTTGACAAAGTCCAGCTCGTCGATGACGGAGGGCAGGTCGCAGCAGGTGGTAAGATAGAAGTCCTTGGAGGACGCCGCAATGGTCAGGATCTTGTCCTCGCCCAGGGCGGCGCGCATTTCACGGATCAGAGCCTCAAAGTTTGCCTTATCGTTGGGATTGTGGTTGATGGCGTTTCCGTGACCCGGGAACTCCCAGTCCAGATCGATGCCGTCCAGCTGGAACTCTTCAACGGCCGCCACACAGGAAGCGATCAGCTTTGCCCGCGCGTCGGCATCCACGGTGGCGTCCGCCCAGCCGGGGCAGGTTCCGCCGCCCACAGAGAGCATGATCTTGAGCTCCGGGTTCTGCTCCTTCAGCTCTGCCATGTGGGACAGGTCACTGCGCACAGCGTCGGACAGCGCCAGCGTACCCAGCAGCTCAGGCTGATCCTCTGGTACCACCGTCCCGCCGGGCCGGTAGTCGCCGTTCACCTTCTCATCATGGTAGATCTGACCAAAGGCATAGACAAGATGGGTCAGCTTTGTGGGATCCACATCCCAGAAGGCGTTATCATCGCCATAGGTCCCGAAGCAATAGCCCACCGTGCGGTACTGTCCCTTTTCCAGGGTCAGGGTATACACAGTCTGGGACACGCCGTCAGGCGCGGTCACGGTAATGGTCACCTGGCAGGGGAGCTCGCCCAGTCCGGACACGTCCACCTTGGCATCCCGGCGGTTGGGCACGGCCTCCACCTCGGGGACGCGATCCGTTTCAGGAGGCATGATGGTAAAGGTGTATTCCGTTTCCTCAGGCAGGAAGCCTGTGATGGTCTTGCCGTTGACGGAAATGTACTGCAGGCCGGAGTTGCTGCTCTCCACGCCCAGGCTGTCCAGGCCTTCAATGGCGTTCTGCACGTCCTCATAGGTTGCCAGCGGGCTGTCCGCCATAGCGCGGGCAAAGACGAGGGCGTCATAGGCCGCCTTGTCGTCGCCGGTGGAGTCGGGACCCAGACCGCGCTCAGCAGCTGCCTCTTCCGCATCCGGCAGCAGCTGGGTCAGCTCCGTCTTGTCCACCTGCTGGCAGACCAGGAACTCCTGTATGTCATAGCGGCTGCCTTTGAACTGCACACCCTGGAATTTTACGTACCGGGCGGAGACCGGCTGGTCAAAGGCCCCATGGCTCACGCCGTTTTCGTCCCGGTCAGCATCGGTGCCGTTGTAGACCTCATCCCAGTTCTCGCCGTCCAGGGAGGTTTGGATCTGGTACTTCTGGGCATAGTTGCTGCCCTTCCACTGAATGAGCACCTGGTCCACCCGGCGCTCCTGACCCAGGTCCACAATGAGGTAGCTGTCCGCCTTGAAGCCATACCAGCAGGAGTTGAGCTCGGAGTTCTTGTTGTTATCGCCCTCGTCTGCGGGATTGGTAAAGTCGAAGCCGTCGCCGTCCACAGCCTTGGCCGCATAGTAGAGCCGGTTGTCAGGACCGTCCTGCGCCACGCCCTGATAGCTGGTGGCACCGTTGCCCTGGGCCACGTTGACCAGCGCGTCTCCCTCGGCCAGACCGGCTTCAGCGGCTATCTCTTCCGCGGAGAGCGCCTTGTTGTAGACCCGGATGTCCGCCAGGCTGCCATGCAGGTTCTCGCCGATCTGCTCCAGCGGGAGGACGAAAGAGGAGAACACGTTCTGCATGCTGTTGGGCGGATAAGAAGCCTGGTTGGACTGCTTCTGGGAGACGAAGGTCTCCAGCTTGCCGTCCACATACAGCTTTGTGCCGTGCATGGTGCCAACCAGCGTGATATTGACCTCCTGGTCGGCGGGGAGCTGATATTTGAAGTCGCGGGTGAAGTAATTCACGTCGCCGCTCAGGTTCCCGTTGTATCCGGCGGGCTGGAGCCGTCCGTCATAGCCGGAAAACAGGTTGGCGTCGTTGGTTGCGTCACCATCGCCGTAGGTGGCGGCATTGGCGTCAATGTCCGCCTGAGTCAGCTTGACATCAAAAGACAGGGTAAAGGGATAGGGGATGGTCTTGAGGGGGGTCTCCATCAGATCGCTGCCGCTGAAGGTCAGCCAGCCGTCCGCCACGGTGCCGCCGATAAGAGCAGCGTCATAGCCATTGCCGCTGATGTCGTAGACCGTCCCGCCGTCCTCGGAGACGTTGGAAAAGTCGTAGTGGGCCACCAGAGCGCTCTTGCTCTCGGTATCCATGGCGATCTGGGTGCCGGGACCCTCGGCCAGTTCATTGGCCCGCAGCTCAAACTCGGTGAAGGACTCGTCCTCCGCGGTTCCGCCCCAGGTCTTCTCACTGGTAACCGGGATGGCGCGCATGATGCGCTGGTGAATATCCAGCTCGATCATGCCCTCCTGGCTTTCGTCGCCCCAGAGGGCCGTCTTGCCGCCCAGCAGGTTGGGATCGCCTACCATCAGGTTGCTGCTTCCGCCGAAAACGGTGGGATCCCAGTTGTCGTATACGTATTCCGCGTTCACGATATCGCGGCGGTCACGGCCGGGATTGCCGTACATATAGGCGTCCACACAGTTGACGATCTCAAAGCCCTGGGCGGAACGAGCCACAGGGTCGTCGTTGCCGGTGCTCCACATATCGATCTGATAGTAGGGCGCCAGCTCCGCCAGGGTCTCCGCAGGGATCTGCATGCGGCCGAAGGAGGCCCAGATGCGCACCTTGTCGCTCTTTCCGTTGTCCGCCACAGTCTTGCGGATGGTCTCGGCAAAGTTGACAAAGGCCTCGGCCGTCTTGCCCTGCGCGTCTCTGTCCCAATACTCATCGGCGCCGATGTGGACGATATCGCCCTGGAACACCGGATCGTCGCCCCTGGTGTATTCATCCCACAGCGTCTGGGCAAACTTCAGGGCACGCTCGGCATTGGGGCCGATCAGATCCAGCAGCTCTTTCTCCGTGGCGTTGCCGGTCCCGCCCTCCAGCCAGTCGATGTTGTCGGGATTCTCCTCCGCATACCGGTTATAGGCCAGAGAATGGCCGGGCATGTCCAGCTCGTTGAGGACGTAAACGCCCAGGTCCTCGCTGTGCTTCTGGAAGTCCTTCCACTCCTCCTGGGTGTAGTAGGGCACTTCATAGACCTGCTCAAAATACTCCGTGGCGGTTTGATCGATAGACGCGGATTTCTTGGTCTCAGGCTTCAGGCTGGGGAACTCCTTGCTCTCCAGGCGGTGGAAGCCCTCGTAATCCTCAGGATGGCTGTTGGCATTGCCGTCTTTGACGGAGCGGTTGTCCGCCAGATGGGCATGGAGCTCATTCATCTTATACCACAGCATGATCTCGCTGTAATCGTACAGCAGATCCAGACGGTAGTCCGTACGGGCGATGTCCAGGAAGGCGCCCCGCACTTCATAGGCGGGAAAATCGCGGATCACGCCCATGGGAACAGACAGATTGTCTTCCGCCAGCCAGAGCATCTGCTCGGCGGAGATGGTGCCGTAGAGGCAGCCGGTATAGGTGGAGCTGTAGATCTTCAGTCCGCTCTCATCCGTGACCAGGACATAGCCCTCTTTCCCCGTCTGGTACACGTCTTCCACCTGGGACTCGATATAGATGTCGTGGGCGCCGGCGGTGGTTTCATTTCCGGAAACAATGCTCATGTACGGTAAGGAAGCAAGCAACCGAAAACAAGAGATAGACCGCCAGCACTACACTATTCCGAACCAAAGACCAAAAGATAAGCATTGTGGGAAAATCTAAACTTTTGGATTTTCCTACAATGCCAACTACGGCGGAATCCCTCCCACTCCTTATATCTTTCTGTATACATTGAATTTGTATTTAGTAAAATGCAGACAACACCACGGATCGGCTTTTGGTTGGACAATTCCAACCAAACACCACAGCAGACAGCAGAAAACATTCTGAACGCTAGGAAGCCGGTATGATTGTTACATATAAGGGGAAGAAAAATTTCTTTTAGGTACTTGCTTTCCTAAAACTGATGTGATACAATGATTTAATCCAGAAAAGGAGTAAAAAATATGCGGCAAGGTATTCTTAAATAAAACTATAATCAAATAGTGGGAACAAAGGATTATGATAGCTCCTTTTGTAGGGGCTTAGTTTTTTGTACCCAATTTAAGAATACTTTTGCCTTATCAATTTTGACATATCCCCAAAAACAGCAATCACAAACAGGTGTATGCTGTATATGTGTATGTCCGCAACTTATAATCCCCAGTGGTAAAAGTATTTTACTGCTGGGGATTTTTATGCCCTTTGGGGCAGTAAAGGGAGGACAATCACATGAAAATAATCAATATTGGAATTCTTGCCCATGTAGACGCTGGAAAGACGACCTTGACGGAGAGCCTGCTATATGCCAGCGGAGC